>NZ_JBHVER010000054.1:0-41520 GCF_042802195.1 Kitasatospora sp. NPDC057500
CGCTGACGCCGAGCGGCCCGGTGCCGACGCCGGACGACGAGGGCGAGGTGTTCGTGCTGCCGGGCGGCCGGCCGGACGCGGTGGCACTGGACCTCGACGGCCGGTTGGTGTGCGACTGGCGCGACGGCGACCTCTGGTAGTCCGGCCCGCCGTCAGATCCGGGCGAGGTAGCCGTTGTCGACGAGCCAGAGCACGTTCAGCCGGTCCGGGCCGTTCGGTACGAGCGCGGCGTCGAGCTGGTACTGCAGGCCGTAGCCGGGCTGGCCGAACCAGGGCGCGATCGGACCCGCGTGCACCTTGAACGGCTTGAGCACCTTGTAGTCGTGGTAGTTGCAGCCCGCGGCCGGGTTGCTGTCGAGGCTCTGCGGCGGGATGGAGCGGCTGGCGTAGGGCAGGCCCTCGGGGGCGAGGAACGCGCCGTACTCGCTGCCGTAGCGGTCGATCCGCTGGTTCGGGTAGAGGGTGATCTCGAACTCGACCGGGGTGCCGTCGGGCAGGGTGACGTAGCCGTTGGCAGGCGGGTAGATCCAGCCCGGGGAGCCGTTGTTGGCGGTCGGGCTGTAGTAGGTGGCGAGGAACTTCTCCTCGCTGAGGCCGCCGGTGCGCCGGTAGCCGATCAGCTCGCGGCCCACCGGGCCGTTGGTCGGCAGGTCGGCGGGGCCGAGGCGGGGGTCGGCGTGGTGGTCCGCCGTGGAGCACTGGTCGGACGGGGTGGCGCCCGCCTCGGCGGCGAGGGCCGGGGTGCTCGGGGCGAGCAGGGCGACTACCGCGGCGAGCGGCACGGCGAGCAGGCGAAGGCGCACGTTGTCTCCGTCATGAGGTGGTGAGATGGCGGGGCGGACGGGCCGGAGCGCACTCCGTCACCCTCCGTGTCCGATTCGGCACCAAGGAAAACGGATCATCTGACTCCTCGTCAACCACCTGCGCCCACAACCGGTCCGGAACCCCCGGTTTCGACCAAACCGCGCGCGCCAGGCGCCGGGGGCGCGCAGACTGGAGGGTCACGCCCCCAGCCTGGGCGCCGGGACAACCGCCGCAACCAGCGGCGGACCGCGATGGAGCCACCCAGGAACGCATCAGTTCCATTGACAGCTCGTCGGACCGGCCCGATCCTCGCCGGTACGGCCCGGCCACCGCCACGGCCGCTCGACGACCGGGGGTGGTCAGCGATGACGGACCAGTGCGCCGCGCGGCGGATGCCGACGACGGTCCGGCGGGCGGTCGTGTGCGTGTGGATCCACGCCGCGCTCAGCGGCTGCTCGGGCCTGCTGCTGCTCGGGGCCCTCGGCCGGGACCAGGGCGACGAGATGGCGCTGGTGCGCTTCGTCGCGATGGCCTCGGTGCTGGTCGGCCTGCTGCTCGGCACCTGCGCCGGCCTCGCCTCCCGCCGGGCGGGCTGGACCAGGACGACGGTGGCCGTCATCGAGGCGCTGTCCGTCGCCGCCGCCGTGCTCCTGGTGGCGACCGGCTCCTTCGCCGCCCTGACCGGCATCGCCCTCGGCGGCTTCGTCCTGTGGGCGTTCCTCTCCGCCGACGGGCGCGCCTGGTTCAGCGACTAGCCTCGGCTCAGGCGCCCTTGCGGAAGAGGCGGTTGAGTGCCCGGCCGACCTCGCGGTCCACAATGAAGCCGGGCGTGGAGCCAGGCTCGGGGTCCTGCTCGGGGCCCGGGCCGGCGAGGCCGAACTCGGCCGCCAGGGTCTTCAGGTGCAGGTCGGCGGCCGATTCGACGAGGTCCGCGTGCAGCACTGCGGCGCGGCGGCCCCGGCTCCACGCGAGCAGGCCGACCACGAGCCCGATGACCGCGGCGGGCCACCAGTACAGTCCGAGGACGACGTAGCAGCCCGCCCAGGTCGTCCCCTCGACGGCCGCGCCGAAGCCGGCCCGTGAGGCGCGCAGCTCCGCCTGCACGGTGTCCGGCAGGACCAGCCACAGGCGGGTCCAGGCAGCTGCGAGGTCGATGCCGTACTGGTTGCGCAGCCGGGTGCCGGTGCCGGCGAAGCGGTCGCCGGTCATGGTCGGCCGCTGCGGCTCCGCCGACGCGATGCGGTCGCGGAGCGCCGTGAGCCGGTCGATCTCCGCCTGGTTCGCCTCGTACGCGGGGTGGCCCGGTGCGGGGATCGGCATCTCCGACCGCAGCGCGGTGATCTCCGCATGGACTCCTTGCCAGCGCGTCTTCCGCCGGTCGGTCAGCCGGGCGGCCACCCGGCCGGCCGGGGCAGGCCAGTCGCCCGTCCAGATCCGTTCGGCCACCCCGGCGCAGGCCCGTACCAGGGCTCCCACGGCGACGGAGCCCAGCACGACGGCGCCGAGCGCGGTGAGCTGGGCGACGGTGGACCACTCCCCGGCCCGCGCCGCCTCCTGTCCGGCCCGAGCGCGCAGCGCGGCGAGGTCGAGGGCGTCGGCCTGGCCGAGCACCGCACCGGCGGCCGACGCCGCCATCAGCAGCAGGCCGGGGACGGCCAGGGCGGAGATCCACTTGTCGGCGAGCTTCTCGCCGAGGCCGCCGAGCAGCGATGACACCGGGTCACGCCCTGGTCAGCACGAGGGCGCGGTCGCGCAGCCAGCAGTGGCCTCCACCGGGGACCGGCCCACCGGGCTCGCGCACCTCGCGGCGTCCGCACCAGCCGTCGGGGCAGGAGTACCGCTCCCCTTCGGCGCGGGGCACCGCGCCGGGGAGGATGTCGCCCGGGCCCGGCTCCTCGCCGCGCGCCGTCACGCCGTCCTCCAGCACGTAGTGGGGAAGGCCGAGTCCGGCCACCGCCTCCCGGACGGGCGTGTCGGCCAGGACCGCCGTCACGGCGTCCTGCAGCTCCACCGCCCGCCCCTGGGCGGTCAGGTACTCGGTCAGGTACGGCAGGGCCGAGCAGAACGCCGCCCGCTGTCTCCGGTCGCCGTCCCCGTTCCCGTTCCCGTTCCCGTTCCCGTTCCCGTTCATCGTCCTCCGTTCCGGGCCCTCACGGCCCGCTGTGGATCATCGAGGCCCAGTAGAAGGGCTCGTCGAAATCGGGGTCCGTCCGCAGCGCGTCCACCGCCCGGTGCAGGACCGTCGCCGGGTCGGGGGCACCGGGCTCGGCGAGCAGCCGGTACACCTCGCGGGCGAGCAGCGGCGCCACCGCGTCGTCGACGATCCACAGGCTCCCGATCACCTGCCGGTAGCCGCACAGCTGGAAGGCCGAGGCCACCGAGACGGCCTCGTTGACGAGCTGCGCGCCGGGCGCGGCGCTGTGGCAGGCGGAGAGGTAGGCGAACTCCGCGCCGGCCAGCCGCTCCGCGGCGAGCTGGCGCAGCGCCAGGGCGCCCCCGTGCAGCAGGAGTCTGCTGTTCGACGGGTCCGCGCCGTCCCAGGCCCCGTGGCAGGCCAGGTGGACGTGGGTGTGCGTGCGCAGCGCCGCCAGCACGTTCCGGGGGGTGGCCGCGGCGTCCCGCAGTTCACGGCGGGGGCCCGGCAGCCGCCGGGTCGCGGCCAGTTCCTCGTCGAGGCCGACGAGCGGCCGGTCGCCGCTGCCCGCGTCGACGGCGACGGCGGCCAGCGATCCGTGCCCGGCGGCCGGCGCGGGCCGCTCGCGGGCGTGGAGCAGCGAGCCCAGCGTCGGCACGTAGGAGGAGACGACCAGGTCGTGCGCGTACACCGGGGGGCTCTGGGGCCCGTCCCCGGTGCGGGGCAGGACGGCCGCGTGCAGGGGCAGCCTGGCCAGGGATCCGGTCGGGCACCACCAGATTCGTGGCAGCGGCCCGCCGCCGTCCGGGCGGTCGATGCCGAGCTTCGCGAGGACCGGCCCGACCACCGAGGTGCCCAGCCAGTGGAGCGTCTGCTTCAGGTCGAGGTGCCACTGGAGCTTGTCGGCCAGGCCGGCGCCCCGCGTGCCGAGCCCGGTGACCGCCGCCTGGAAGACGTCCGCCCGGCGGTCGATCTCCTCGGCCGTGACGTCCCGCAACGGGAGCACCTCGATCACCGTGCGGCCCCGCTGGGAGCGCAGCAGGAGGACGTCGCAGCGCAGCACCGAGACGTTGACGACGGCGACGGGGCCCTGTGCGGCGGCCTCGCTCAGTCGGCTCCAGTTCGGCGGGCGGTGGAAGCCGCTCATGCCGGGCAGGCGGTGGATCAGTTCCACCAGGCGGTCGAAGGCCTCGGCCGCGGCCCTGCGCCGCTCGGGGTCGAGCCGGGGTTCGACCAGTTCCCGGCACAGCTCCTCGTACCGGTCGGCGAGTCCGGGCGCGACGGCGCGCAGCGCGTCCTCGCGGCCGCGCAGCTGGAGGGCCTGCGCGAGCAGCACGCCCCGGCCCTGTTCGAGCCGGACCAGCGCCTGCCGGGGGCGGCCGGCCCGGATCTCGGTGGCCGCGGCGGCATTGGCCATCGTGTAGGTGAGGCGCAGCCGCGCCTCCTGGGAGTCGCGGCCCAGCGCCCGGGTGGTGAGCTTGGGCAGCAGGTCGTCCAGCGCCACGCCGAAGGCGGTGCGGGACTGGTCCAGGTCGTCGAGGTGGACGCAGGCCATCGCCCAGCGGATCGCGCCGTACAGGCGGGAGCGGACGTCCTGGGTCGGCGCGAGAGCCAGCGCCCGCCAGTGCGCGACCGCCTCGGCGAGGTCGGCACCGGCCCGCAGGCGCTGCCCCCGTTCCGCGAGCAGTCCGCCCAGCTCCAGGCGAGCGGCCTGGGCGTGCGGCCCGGGGTCCGTGGCCTGATCCGCCACCTGCCGCAGAATCGTCTCCGCCGTCGCCAGGTCGCCTTCCCGTCCGGGACGGCCGGCGCGGTGGCGCAGGGCGACCGCGAGCTTGATCAGCATGACCGGTCGGTCCTGCTGGGACGACGGGGTGACGGCCACTGCCTGTCTGAGATGCTCGATGGCCTCGTCGAGCGCGTCCGGGTCGTCGTCCGCCTGTGACCGCGCGGTCAGCACTGCCGCCAGGTTGGTGAGCCGCTGCCCGTGGGCCGGCGAGGCGGCGGTGGCGGCGCTGCACGCCAAGCGGGCGAGGGCGGTGGCCTCGTCCAGGTCGGCCCGGTCCTCCTCCGTGACGTACCTGTCGAGGTGGGACAGGGCCAGGAAGGAGCGGACACTGGCGCGGATCTCCTGGCCGAGCGGGCCGGCCAGGGCCGTGCCGAGCTGGTCGATCGACTCGTTCAGGTCGTCGAGGTCGCCCTTGACCTCGAACCGCATCCGCAGGATCTGGCCGAGCTCGAAGCGGCGGTGGCTGCGGTCCGGTTCGGCCGCGCGCGCGACGACGCCGCGCAGCCGGTCGATGAGCCGGTCGAGTCGCGCCGGGTCGCCGTCGCGGTTGAAGCGGTCGAACTCGGCAGGGACGCTGTCGTCCGGCACGACCGCCGCCGGTACCTTCGCCTGGACCCGGATGATCTCGGCCATCATCGAGTCGCGCTCGGGAGCCTGGTCCGGAGGGATCGCGCCGAGGCCCCCGCGCATCAGGTGCAGCGCCTTGACCCGCCTCCGGCCCGCGGACTCCGGGTCCTCGTCCAGGTCGGCCACAGCGGCCAGGAACGTTCCCGCCTTGAAGCTCAGGACCGGCTCGGATTCGGTCCCGCGCGACCAGCTGTGGGCGGTGGTCATGAGCGCCGTGGCGCACAGGACCCCGTCCACGTCGCCGTTCTCCTCGCCGGGGAGGAACAGCGCGGTCCCGACCGCGTGCAGGACCTCGTACGCGGGGACCAGTTGCGGCGGTCGCTCCTCGAACGCCGGCCGCCAGTGGGCGGGCACCGCTTCGGGGCGCAGCGCGCGGACCACCGCCAGGAGGAACTCGAACGCGTAGGAGGCCCACCGCGCATCCTCCCCGGACACGAGCAGCATCCGGGCGCCGTAGTAGCAGCCGACCAGGAAGACCAGTTCCAGGTCGACTCCCCCGGGCCCGCCGGCCTGGTCGGGGGTCAGCCGGTCGCGTGCGTCGAGGATCAGCGTGGCCATGGTGCGGTGGAGGTCCGCGTCCAGCACCTGCTCCGCTGGGTGCACCTGGTAGGGCACTCCGGCGTCCGGTGCCGCCATGGTCCGTCGGACGGTGGCACGGATGGTCTCGTCCAACTCAGGCATCAGCGGTTCCCCCCACTGTTCCCGCCGTCAACCGGCTGGCGCAGACCCTACCGCGTGGAGTGCCGACCGTGACCACTGTTCGCGCGGACGGACGGCGGGCGGTGCCGTCCGTCGGCGGCGGGTGACGGTGGGTCAGCCCCGGCTGCTGGGGGCCAGCCGGCCGAGGAGGTGCAGCAGGCGGTCCAGCGCGTCGCGGGAGTTGGGTTCCGTCAGGTTGACCATCAGCCGGAACGTGGCCCGCAGCAGGGCCGGGCTGCCCAGCCCGGCCGCCCCGGCGGCGCCCACCAGGCGCGGGCGGCTCAGCGCCGCGGCGGCGAGGCGGCCGAGCGCGAAGTAGCCGTCGTACGCGGCGCGCAGCGCCTGCGGGTAGGCGCGCAGGGCCAGGTCGCGGCCGCGGTCGGTGCGCCGGGCGAGGGCCTGGACGATCGCCTCGGCGGCGTAGCGGCCGGACTCCATGGCGTAGGCGATGCCCTCGCCGGTGGCCGGGCTGACCGTGCCGCCGGCGTCTCCGATCAGCAACAGGCCGTCGGCGTAGTGGGGTTGGCGGTTGAGGCCCATCGGGAGGGCGGAGCCGCGGATGGGCTCGGTGACGGCGTCGGGGTGGTACCCGTACTCGGCGGGCAGGTCGTCGCACCAGCGGCGGAGCAGCTGGCGCCAGTCCACCTCGCGGGGCACCGCGCCGGTGTCGACGACGCCGAGGCCGACGTTGGCGGTGCCGTCGCCCATGCCGAACACCCAGGCGTAGCCGGGCAGCAGTCGGTGGGCCGGGTCGGTGGGGTCGCGCAGGTCGAGCCAGGCCTCCAGGTAGCGGTCCTCGTGGCGCGGGGTGGTGAAGTAGGTGCGGTAGGCGACGCCCATCGCGCGGTCGGTCCGGCGGTAGCGCCGCATCGCCAGGGAGAGCCGGGTGGAGTTGCCGTCGGCGGCGACCACCAGGGGGGCGCGGTAGGTGACGGGCCTGCGGTCCTCGCCGAGCCGGGCGGTGACCCCGGTGATCCGGCCGGTCCGCTCGTCGAGCACCGGGCCCGCGACGTTGGCGCGCTCCACCAGGCGGGCGCCGGCCGCGGCGGCGCGGCGGGCGAGCAGTTCGTCGAAATCGGCGCGGCGGCGGACCAGGCCGAAGCCGGGGAAGGCGGACAGTTCCGGCCAGTCGAGTTCCACCCGGCGCCCGCCCGCGACGATCCGCAGGCCCCGGTTGTGCAGCCAGCCGGCGGACTCCGAGACGTCGATGCCGAGGTCGATCAGCTGCCGGACGGCGCGGGGGGTCAGACCGTCGCCGCAGACCTTCTCGCGGGGGAAGGCGGACTTCTCCAGCAGCAGGACGTCCAGTCCGGTGCGGGCCAGGTGGTAGGCGGCGGTGGAGCCGGCCGGGCCCGCGCCGACCACGATCACATCGGCCGTCTCCGCGCCGTTCCCGGAGGCGTCGGCGGCGTCGGCGGCGGTGGACGGCGCCGGGCCGGCGCTGCCGGAGGCCCGGGCGGGGTCCGGCTGGGCGGGGCGGGTGGACGGCTGCTGTGCTGGGCCGGGCATGCGGCGCTCCCACGGGTGTCGGTCCTGCGGCGGACCGGGCGGATTCGGCGGACACAGACGATATGGACCGCGAACGCCCCGCCGAACCCGACACGCGGGTACCGGGCGCCACGCCCGGCTCCGTCGGCCCGATCCGGCACACGGGTCCCTCACATCGAAGTGACCGAATCGTTGCGGTGGATTTCTCGGACAATCGGATCCGCTCCGTCGTAATTCGGCCAAACCATCCTTGCGGGGCCGGACCCGCTGCGGGACCTTGATGCGTCTCATCCGCCGACCGCCGTCGGCCGAGGGCTCCCACCTCCCCGTGCGGTCCCACCAGGACCGTCGATCCCCGTTGGACACAGCCATGCGCATTCACCCCACCGCGGCGAGATCCCTCGTCGCCGTTCCCACCATCGCCGCCCTGCTGCTCGCCGCACCCGCCGCCGAGGCCGCGAAGGGCAACAACGGCACCGTCAAGATCCACGACTCCGCGACGGGCGAGGAGCCCAGGGAGAACCAGCCGAAGGTCTGCACCTTCTACCTGGACTCGTTCGGCTTCGACGCGGGCCAGGACATCGTCTGGACGATCGCCCGGATGCACGGCGACAAGGAGACCGCCGTCGCGTACGGCGACCTCCCGGTGGACGGCAAGGGCCACGTCCGGACCGAGGACATCAACCTCCCGGACGGCCAGTACAAGCTGTACTGGGACGCGATCGAGCTGAAGGACGGCAAGCTGCCGACCCCGCCGCCGAAGCCCAAGCACCCGAAGCAGAAGGTGTTCAAGGTGGACTGCGGGGGCACTCCCACGCCGACGCCGACGCCGACCGGCAAGCCCACCACCACGCCGTCCGCCACCCCGACGGCGACGCCGACGCCCACGCCCACGCCCACGCCCACCAGGACGACGCCGGCCCCGCCGCCCCCGACCCCCAGCGCGACGCCGACCACCACGCCGTCGACGACGCCCAGCACGACGCCCACGGTGACTCCGAGCGCGACCCCCAGCGCGACGCCGACGCCGACCCAGGCGCCGACCGTGACGCCGTCCACGACCCCGACCGTGACGCCGACCGTGACGCCGCCGAACCCGACGGTCCCGCCCACCGTCGTGCCGACCGTGGTGCCGACCGTCTCGCCGAGCGAGGTCCCCTCGGCCACGCCGAGCAGCACCCCGTCCACGGCCCCCTCGGGCACCCCGACCCCGGCCGCCACCGGTTCGGCGAGCCCGTCGCCCGCCGCCACGCCGAGCGGCCAGGCCCCGGCGCCGGCCCCGACCGGCCAGGCCCCCAAGCCGACCGCGACCGTCCCGGTGCACACCGCGCCGGCCGGAACCGTGATCGACCCGGCGAACCCGCTGATCATGCCGACCCAGGTCAGCGTGCCCACTCCGATCGCCGGCGCCGCCCCGGTCGGCAAGGACCTCGCGAACACCGGTAGCAGCGACGGCACCCTGCTGATGGCCGGCGCGGGCACCGTGCTGCTGCTCGGCGGCGCCGGCGCGGTCGTCTACACCCGCCGCACCCGCCGCTCCTCCTGATCCGGAGCCGGACACGCGGACGGGCCGGTGACCTCCGAGGTCACCGGCCCGTCCGCGCGGGGCGTTCAGGGCGTGATCGCCAGTTCCACGTAGGCGGCCAGGATGGCCAGGTGCACCGCGCCCTGGAGCGGGGTCGCCCGGCGCGGGATGACCGTGAGCGTGCCGACCACGATGGTCAGCGTCAGCAGCACCAGGTGGGAGGCGTCCAGGCCGAGCACCAGCGGCCCCGAGAGCCAGTACGAGGCGACGGCCACGGCCGGGATGGTCAGGCCGATGCTCGCCAGCGCCGAGCCGAGCGCCAGGTTGAGGCTGGTCTGCACCCGGTTGCGCTTGGCCGCGCGCAGGGCCGCGATGGTCTCCGGCAGCAGGACCAGCAGGGCGATCACCACACCGACCACCGAGTTCGGCAGCCCGGCCGACTGGACGGCCGACTCGATGGTCGGCGACACGCCCTTGGCCAGGCCGACCACCGACACCAGCGCCACGCCGAGCAGGACCAGGCTGACGACGGTGGCCCGGGAGGTCGGCGGCGCGGCGTGGTCCTCCTCCTCGACCACCTTGCCTTCCGCGGTGACCGGCAGGAAGTACTCCCGGTGGCGGACCGCCAGGGTGGCCACGAACAGCCCGTACAGCACGAGCGAGGCCGCCGCCGCGAAGGCCAGCTGGGCGGGCGAGAACTGCGGGCCGGGCGAGGACGTGGTGAAGGTCGGCAGGACCAGGCTCAGGGTGGCGAGAGTGCCGATGCAGGCCAGCGCCGCACCCGTGCCCTCGGCGTTGAAGACCGCGACCCGGTGCTTGCTGGCCGCCACCACGATGGACAGGCCGAGGATGCCGTTGCAGGTGATCATCACGGCGGCGAACACGGTGTCCCGGGCGAGCGTCGCCGCCTTGTCGCCGCCGTCCAGCATCAGGGTCACGATCAGTGCGACCTCGATCACCGTCACCGCGACCGCGAGCACCAGGGAACCGAACGGCTCCCCCACCTTGTGGGCGATCACCTCCGCGTGGTGCACGGCGGCGAGCACGGCTCCCGCCAGGAACAGTGACACCACGCCCACCACCCAGCCGGGGAGTTCGCGGTGCCAGGTCAGGGCCAGGACGGCGAAGGCCAGCAGGGGCACGACGATGGTCCACTGCGAGACGGCTGGTCTGAGCTTGGTGAACATGCCGCCGAGCATCCCATCCGGAAGCACAGGTTCCGCGGAGACGCCACCGGAGAGGCGGTGGATGTGGCGGACCTCATGGCCCGGCCACCGTACTCCCGCCGTACTCCGCGAGGTGGGCGAGGACCTCGGCGACGTGCGGTTTCACCCGATCGGGTACCCCGCCGGCGTCGGCGACGGTCTTGTCGCTCGTCCGGTAGCCGGCCGCCACCAGGCCGGGCAGCTCGCCGGCGGGGTAGCCGCGCTGCTTGAAGCGCTGGGTGAGCCAGCAGACGTAACCGCCCATCGCGGCGATCGCGTCGTCGGGGTCCATGTAGTCCTTGGTGCCGTCGTGGTCGGCGTCCTGCGCCCAGGCGTTGAAGACGGTGGGCGTCCACATCGCCACGCCGTACTCCCCCGTGGCGGGGCGGACGGCGGCCGGGTCGAAGCCGGACTCCGCCTTGATCATCGCGGCCAGCAGCGCCGGGGTGACCTCCGCCTCGGGGCAGCGGCGGGACGCGTCCTCGATCGGCCCGCGCAGCTCGACGGGGACGTCCGCCCCGGGCGGGAGCGCACCGGGCAGCACCGCTGCGGCCGGTCGCGGCCCGCCGAGGGCGACGCCCGGCGCGGAGGGCTCCGGTGCGCCGGTGAGCGCCAGCAGGGTCGCGACCCCGGTGAGCAGCGCCGTCGCGGCGAGGGCGCTGCGGCGACGGGTGCGCCGCCCCGGCCCCGAAGCACCCGCGCCCCGGGCCGTTCCCCCGGTCGCGCCCTCCTCGCCGAGCGCTCCGGCGAGCAGCGCCGCGAGGTCCACCTCCGCGCGCCGGCGCCGGTCGGCGGCCAGGCAGGCGGTGACCAGGGGGCGCCACCGCTCGGGCAGCGCGGCGTCCAGGCGCAGCGGCGCGCTGCCGCGCGCGTACGCCAGCGCGGCGAGCGAGCGGGCGCGGGCGGTGGCGCCGAGGAAGGGGTGCAGGCCGCCGGTCAGCAGCTGGTGGGCGAGCACGCCGAAGGCCCACAGGTCCGCGCTCGGGCGCAGGGCCACGCCGTGCGTGCCGGTCCGCTGGGACCACCACTCGGGCGGCACGTGATCGGGCGAGCCGAGCGGCGGGGCGTAGGCGTGGGTGCCGTCCAGTTCGGCGGTCAGGCCGAAGTCGGCGAGCTTGGCGGTGCCGTCGGCCATCAGCAGGACGTTGGCCGGTTTGAGGTCGCCGTGCACCCAGCCGGCGGTGTGCATGTGGCGGAGTCCGGCGGCGACCTCGGTGAGGATCCGGCCGGCCTCCGGGACGGGCTCCGGGGGCCGGGTGCCGGCCAGCACGTCCTGGAGGCTGCGCCGGGCACGTTCCATCACCAGGGCGAGCGCGCCGTCCAGCGCGGGGTGGTCCGGGTCGGCGAGGGTGACCACGGCGAGGGTGCGGATCAGGTGGGGGTGGTCGGCGCGGCGGCTGAAGCTCAGCTCGCGGCGGGCCAGTTGGAGCATGGTGTCGCGCTGGCCGGGGCTGAGCCGGCCGGGGTGGAGGAACTTGACGGCCGCCTCGCACGGGCCCGCGTCGGACACGTCGGCGCCGGCCGCACCCGCACCGGGGGGCGGCGGGTCGCGGCGGGCGGCGTGGACGCTGCCCCAGGCGCCCGCCCCGATCCGCTCGCCCACCCGGTACCCCGCGACCGGGTAGCCGGGCGGCACCTCGAACGCCGGCTCGCCGTCCGGCGGTCCGCCCCGGTGCGACCGCGCCGCGTTCGGTGCCACGGGCCGGGTCACCCCCCGGACCTGGGCGGGAGCAGCGCCAGGTGCTCCTCCCGCACGAGGTCGAACCGCAGGGCCAGTGCGACGAGTTCCTCGCGTTTGCCGCCCGGGTCGGCCGGTTCCACCGGGTCGCGCAGCCGCAGCTTGCTGCCGACCAGGTAGTCGATGTGGTAGTTGACCGCCGAGCGGCTGAGGTCCCGGCAGGAAGGCAGGCCGCGCAGCCTCGTCACCACGTCGGTGGCGCCGGGGACGACCGCCGCGGAGGGCGAGCGCAGTCGCGGCTCGCAGAGCGCGAGCAGGACCAGGAAGTACTTGGCGGTCGGGTCCAGGGCGAACGGGCTGACCGTGCGCTCGCCCTCCGCTTCGGCCGACTCGCCCGTCAGGTAGGCGTGTTGGGGGGCGAAGACCTTGAACGCCGCCGGTTCGCCGTGGGCGGGCAGCAGCACCCGGGAGATCTCGAACGGGACGGGCGCGCCGAGCCGGCCGGGGGCGACCTTGACGTGCTCGCCGGCGCCTTCGAGGTTCTCGACGACATAGGTGGCGGTGGCGCTGAAGTTGGAGAGCCGCCAGTAGTCCTCGGCGGCGGTGATCTCGCCGGCCCGGCGTGAGACGCCGGGGTCGGGGATCGGCACGGCGGGCGGGCGGCCGGGCTCGCCGCGCCCGAACGCGGCCGTGTCGCCCGGTCCGAGGTGCAGCAGGGACGGACGGGTGGGCGGGGCGCCGCGCGGCGGCCGGGGGAACCGGGCGAAGCGGCGTTCGGGCGGGCCCGGCGGGCGCGGATCGGGCAACTGCACGATGACCGTGGTCATCCGGGTCACCTCCGTGGGTCGGCCCGATCGTAGCCGCCCGAACCACCCGGCAACGCCAAGCCACCCGGACGAGTGAACGGCGCGTCCGGGTCGGCCAGTTGTGTCCTGATGTCGCGCCGGGCGCACCGCGACCCGTCCGCACCCGCACGCCGACCGGCCGACATCCGAGGGTAACCGTGATGTCACCGGCGGGATCGCAGTACGTAGCTGAACGGTCACCATGAGTGTGATGCAGCACACACATGACATGTTCGCGATATATGCAAGACTCGTCCCACAGAGTGAGATTCCCTTTCATTCCAAGGAGGTTGACATCATGCGCGCTCGCATCGCAGCCCTGATGGCGGCAGCGGCAGGGATCACGGCGGCCATGGTCCTTCCGGCCGCGGCGACGACGACCCCGGCCGGGAGCAATGCCGTCGCGTGCACGGCGGTGCTGAACCACCCGTGCGTCTGGCAGCAGCGGGACGGCGCGGGCATCGTCGGCATGGCCCAGGTCTCGGCCGAACCCGGCCAGTTGACGGTCGTCCAGGTCGAGGTGCGCACCCAGCGCGCCTGGGGCGGCCCGTGGGTGACGGCCGCCTCCGCGACCACCCTCACCTCGGGCTCCGCCCGGGCCGTGACGCCCCGCGTGGTCACCGCGGACCTCAGGATGGTCTGCGCCACCGCGGGCCCCGCCCTGGAGGCGGCACAGCAGGTGACCACCTGTACCAACCCGTTCTGACGGCCGGCCCGACAGCGGGAACCTGACGGGCCGGTGCCTCGCGCGCCCCGGCCCGGCCGGCCACCGGGTCCGCATCCGGTGGCCGGCTCCGCTCCCGCGCACCGCACCCGTGCCCGCCCTCACCAGCAATCACTCAGGATGCTCACAGGGGTCGCTCAGGTCACCGTCCCGTCGGCAAATGCGCCAACCTCCCGTCGAAACCCGTTCTCCGCGCCCAACCCGGTTCGGAGCATGGGATTTTGCACTATCTTGGGAATTCGTGGAGCGGGGCGGGCCGCCCACCCAGCAGGCGTGCGCCGAGCGGCCGGGCCTGCCGGTGAAGCGTGCTCCATCCCCGCCGGCGCACCATCGCACGGGGAAGAAGGGGGAGCGCGTCCATGCCCGAAGGAACCGCGCATTCGACCGGGGCCGCCACCGACGGCCCGAGCACCGGGACGGCCACCAGAGCCGCGACCACACCCACGGCCGACGGAACGACCGGTACCACCGCCGCTGCGCCGCGCGCGCGGCTCGCCGGACGGCGGGCCACCGTCGACGCCGTCCTGCGCAACTCGCCGCTCCAGCCGCTCTTCCGGCTCGCGGCCACCCGCCGGCTGGCCGTCCTCGCCTACCACGGGGTGGACGACCCCCGGGTGTTCGCGCTGCAGATGGAGCGCCTGGTCCGGCACGCCCGCCCGGTCCCGCTCGCCGCCGTCGAGCAGGCCGTGCAGACCGGCCGGCCGCTGCCGCGCCGCAGCGTGCTGGTCACCTTCGACGACGGCGACCGCACGGTGCTCACCGAGGGCCTGCCCGTGCTGACCCGGCTCGGCATCCCCGCCGCCGCCTTCGTGGTCACCGACCTCATCGGCGGCGACCAGCCGTTCTGGTGGAGCGAGGCGGCCTTCCTCGCCGCGCACGGCGGCACCGCCCGCACCCTGGCCGACTGCCCGCCGGTCGGCGTGGTCCGCCGGCTGAAGACCCTCGCCGACCGGGACCGCCGCACCGCGCTGGCCGAACTCCGGGAGAGCGCCCGGGTCCGCGCGCCGCGCCAGGAGCAGCTCACCCCGGACGACCTGCGGGCGCTCGCCGGTGCCGGCGTCGCGGTCGGCAACCACACCTCCGGCCACCCCTGCCTCGACCACTGCGAGGACGACACCGTCCGGGCCGAGATCACCGGCGCGCACCAGGCGCTCACCGGCTGGCTCGGCGAGGCGCCCACCGCCTTCGCCTACCCCAACGGCAACCTCGACCCGCGCGCCGAGGCCGAACTGCGCCGCCTCGGCTACCGGGTCGGCTTCCTCTTCGACCACCGCCACGACCGGCTGCTGCCGGCGCACCCGCTGCGGATCAGCCGGCTGCGGGTCAACTCGACCACCGGCCGGGACCGCTTCGACACCATCCTCTCCGGGCTCCACCCGGCCGTGCACCACCTGCGCGGCGGAGCCTGACGGCACGGAACGGAACGGCACGGGACGGCACGGGACCGGTTGCCCCGAACCCCGCCTCCCGCGGGCCGGAATCCGGGAGAATACGGACCGGCCCGCGACCGGCCGCCGACCGGCGGTGCACCGGGAGCGGGAGACGCCTGGGGGGCAGCAGAGGTGGCAACGGCGCATCCGAAGTCGGCGGGTCCGGGGGCCGCCGCCCCGGCACCGGCCGGTTCCCGCACGCTACCGGTCCGCTACCGGACGGCCGCGCTGCCGCCGGACGTGGTCGGCGGCTGGCGCGAGCTGGCAGCGGGCGAACCGGGCGGCTCGTGGTTCACCACGCCCGAGTGGGCGCTCGCCTGGTGGGAGACGCTGGGCGCCGCCCCTGCGTCCGGTGGCGGCGGGGGCGACGGCGAGATCGTGGTGTGGCGGGACGGCGACGGCCGGGTCGACGCCGTCGTCCCGCTGTTGCGCACCGTCCAGCGCCTCCACCCGCGCGCACCGCTGCCGGTCCCCTGCCTGACCGTGCTCGGCTCCGGCCCGGGCGCCGCCGACCACTGCGGCTTCGCCGTCGCCCCGCACCGCCGCGCCGAGGTCGCCGACTGGCTGGCCCGGCGCGGGCGGCGGGCCACCCTGCTGCTCGCCGACCTCGACCCGGACCAGGCCGGCCTGCTGCCGGCCGGCGCGGTGGAGATCGGCCGCACCCCGTGCCCGCGCGCCGACCTGACGGCCGGGCCCGACGCGCTGGGCTCCCGGCAGTTCCGGGCCGACCTGCGCCGCTACGGCCGCAAACTGGCCGCCGCGGGCATCACCTTCCGCTGGGTGCCGCCCGCCCTGGCGCTGTCCGAACTCCCGGAGCGCTTCGAACTGCTGCACACCGCCGTCCGGCTGCACCGGCTGCGCCGGGCGGCGCTCGGCCGGCCGACCAGCTTCGACGAGGCGCGTGCGGCGCTGCACCTGCGGGTGATCGAGCGGGCCGCCGACACCGGGCGCGGCGAGGGCCCGGCGTTCCTGGTCGCGGAGCGGGCCGGCGAGGTCGTCGGCGTGCTCTACGGCTTCCGGTGGCGGGACTCCTTCGCCTACTACCAGATCGGCTGGGACATGACCTGGGCCCCGCTGCGGCTCGGCACGGCGGTGATCGCCGAGGCGGTCCGGGCGGCCGCCGGGCAGGGGCTCGCCACCTTCGACTTCCTGCGCGGCACCGAGCCGTACAAGTACCGCTTCGACGCGGTCGACCGCGAGGACGTCTCCTGGCTGGTGCCGCACGGTGTGCCGGGGGCCCTGCTCGGGCTCAAGTACCGGGCGAAGGCGGCCCGCCGGGTAGCGCCGGCGGGAGACCGGGCGGCGGGAGGCTGACCGGCGGGAGCCTGGCCGGCGGACCGGGTCAGCGGCGGCCCGCCAGCCAGGAGTCGAAGGCCTCCAGGGCGGGTGCCGGGTCGCGGCGGCCGACTCCGATCCGGAACCGGTCGGCGGGCGTCGGGGTCAGCTCCGAGCGGAACACGGAGGCCGGCAGCAGCAGGACGCCGGCCTCCTCGACCAGCCCCGTGCAGAACGCCTCGACGCCGTCCGCACCGAGGTAGCGCGGGAAGGCGACGCAGCCGCCGTCCGGGGCCCGCCACTCGAAGAGGTCGGCGTGACGGGCGAAGAACTCCTCGAACAGCGGCAGGTTCTCCGCGATGAGCGCCCGGTTGCGGGCCAGGATCGGCTCGCGGGCCTTGATCGCGATCCGGGCCAGGATCTCGCTGGGCGCGGCGTTGCAGATCGTGGTGTAGTGCTTGGCGCGCTCCAGCCGTCCCCGCAACTCCCGGTCGCGGCAGACGATCCAGCCGATCCGCAGGCCGGGCAGGCCGAGCGACTTGGAGGTGACGTCCAGTGAGAGGGCGCGCCCGGAGAGGTCCGCGGCGCGCGGCAGTGCGCGCTCCGGGTCGCGCTCCAGTCCGCGGTAGACCTCGTCGCTGAACAGGTGGATGCCGCGCTCGTCGCAGAGTTCGGCCAGCCGGCGGAAGTCGGCAGCGTCGATCACCTTCCCGGTGGGGTTGTTGGGGAAGTTGACCGACACCACCCGGGTGTTCGGGCGCAGCGCGGCGGTGAGCCGGTCGAGGTCGAGCGCCCAGTCGCGGGCCGGGTCGAGGGCGACGCCGGTGACCTCGCAGAGCGAGAGCGGAAGGGTCTCGGCGGACTGGTAGCCGGGGGTGAGGACCACCGCGTGGTCGTCCGGGCCGAGCAGGACCTGCATGGCGAGGTTGAGCCCCTCCTGGGCGCCGCCGAAGCAGATCACGTCCTCGGGGCCGGCCAGGTCGTACATGCCGGCGACCGCCTCCCGCAGCCCCGGGTCGCCGAAGGTCTCGGTGTACCCGAGGGCGAGGGTCTCCCAGGCCTCCCGGTCCTCGGCGTCCGCCAGCGCGAGCAGCTCGGACATCGCCGTGGTCTGCGCGTCGGAGGCGGTGAGGTGGTGGCGGGCGGTGAACTCCCAGCGGGAGAAGTACGTTTCCAGCCGGAAGTCGGGGAGCCTGGTCATGGCGGTTCTCGTTTCTGCGGGTTCGGGTGCCACGGCTGCACGGGTCCGGTGCTACGGCTGGGCGGGTCCGGGCGGCTCGCGCAGTTCGGCGAGCAGGGTGTAGACGGTGGAGCGGGACACCTTGAGCGCCGTCGCGACGGCCGGGACGGCGCGGCGGACGGCGAGCACCCCGGCCCGGTCGAGTTCGCGGAGCACGGCGAGCCGGTCCTCGCGGCCGAGCCGCTCCAGGGGGCGTCCGTGGGCGCGGACGTAGCCGCCGATCACGTCGTTCATCCGCTCGGTCCAGTCCTGCTCGAAGAGCGGCTCCGGGCGCGGGGCGGTCGGCGCGGCGAAGGCGGCGAGCAGCGCGGAGGCGTGTTCCAACGGCCCTCGGTCGAGGTTGACGCAGAGTACGGCGGCGGCCCGGCCGTCCTCGTCGCGGAGCACGGCGCTGACCGCGGAGAGCCGGCGGCCGTCCGGCAGCAGCTTCGGGTACGGGCCGTAGACGTCGGGCGCGGCCTGGTCGAGCCCGTCGAGTTCGCCGAGCAGCGAGGGGTCGCCCGGCCCCCGGCCGCCCATCGGGTTCCAGATGGCGAGCACTTCGTCGCGGACGGCGTCGTGCAGCACCACCTCGGCGTAGGGGCCGAGCAGCAGGGCGACGGCCTGGCAGGTGGGTGCCCAGGCGCGCAGGCGCGGGTCGGGGGTCTCGGCGGTCATATCTGGACTGTACGTCCAGCCTGGACGTTTCGTCCAGCGCCCGGCGTGCGGCGGGCCCGCCCCCGGCTTCGCTCGTTCCGGGGGCGGGCCCTGGGGCCGGGCGGCTCAGTCGCAGGTGATCGCCAGCAGCGCGACCTTGCAGGTGCGGGACGCCGCGTCGTTGGCGGCCACCGGGTCGACCGGGGCGCCGGCCGTGCGGGCGGCGGTGACGGTGAAGGTCCGGCCGAGGTTGAGCAGCAGGCCCACCTGCACGGTGAGGTGGCGGGTGGCGCTCGCGCCGGCGGCCAGCGGGGCGGTGAGCGCGCAGGTCAGCCGGCCGGCGGCGACGGCGCAGTCGGTGCTGGTCGCGACCAGCCCGGTCGGCAGGGCGGCCGTGACGGTGGCGGCGGTCACCTCGCCGGGGCCCTGGTTGGTGACGGTGAGCGTGTAGTCGACCCGTCCGCCGAGCAGGCCGGACACCGGGGAGGCGGCGAGCGCCACGGCGAGGTCGGCGGAGGGCGCCTGGTAGTCGAAGCGGCCGGAGGTCGTGGCGGCGCTGGTGCCGCCGGGCGTGGTGACCCGCACGTCGACCGTCCCGGCGGTGGGCGAGGCCGGGGCGGTCGCGGTGCACGAGGTCGCCGTGCAGGAGAAGGACGTGGCGGCGCCGGCGGCGCCGAAGCTCACGGCGGTCGCGCCGGCCAGGTCGGTGCCGGTGACGGTGACGACCGTGCCGCCGGACTGCGGGCCGCTCGCCGGGCTGAGGCCGGTGACCGCCGGCACCGGCAGCGGGAAGGCCAGGGCGTTCACCGCGGCGCCGTCGAACGCGGCCAGGTAGCCGCGCCGGCCGTCGGGGGCGAGGGCCAGGGTGAACGGGCTCGCCCCGACCGGGACGGTGGCGGTGACGGTGCCGCTCGCGGCGTCGATGACGCTGAGGGTGTTGTCGGCGTAGTCGCTCGCGTAGACGGAGCGGCCGTCGGGGGCGGCGGTGACCGCGTACGGGTTGCCGCCGACCTGGACGGTGGCCGTCACGACGCGGGCCGCGGTGTCGACCACGCTGACGGTGGAGTCACCGCCGTTGCCGGTCCAGAGCCGGGAGCCGTCGGGGGCCAGGGCGAGGCCGAAGACGCCGTGGCCGACCGGTATCGAGGCGCTCACGGCGGCGGTGGCGGTGTCGATGACGTCGACCCGCTGCGCGCCGGAGGCCGCCACGTAGACGTGCCCGCCGTCCGGGGCGACGGCCACCCCGTGCGGCTCGGCACCGACCGGGACGGTGGCGGTGACCGTGTTGGCCGCGGTGTCGAGCACGCTGACCGTGCCGGCGCCCGGGTTGGTCACGTACGCGCGGGCGCCGTCGGGGGCGACGGCCACGCCGAAGGCGCCGGGGCCGGCCGGGACGGTGGCGGTGACGGTGTTGGTCGCGGTGTCCACCACGCTGACCGTGCCGGTGAGGTGGTGGGTGAGGTAGGCGTGCCCGCCGTCGGGCGCGAGGGCGACCGCGTACGAGCCGCTGCCGGCCGTGAAGCCGCCGGCGACCGCGCCGGTGGCGGTGGACAGCACGGTCACGGTGCCGCTGTTCTGGCTGGTCACATAGGCCAGGCCGCCGTCCGGCGTGATCGCGACGCCCGCCGGGAAGGGCGCGACGGCGACGGTGGCCGTCACGGTGGGCGGTGGCGTGGCGGCGGCGGCTCCGGCGGGTTGGGCGAGCAGGGCGGCGGTGGCCGCGCCGACGGCGGCCAGGGCCGTCCAGGATCGGCGCGGGGAGGGGCGTGTGGTCAACGGGGCCTCCAGACTCGTCGGTTCACCGGGCCCGGCGCACGGTGGCTTCGGGCGGCCCGGGGGGACCGCCCGGCGCGCCCGGATCGCCCGAAGCGTAGAAGCCGGACTGACTGAGCGTCAGGAGATGACCAGGATTGTCGCCAACCGTTCAAGTCCGGTCAATTGGTCACTATTCGAACAGTCGTCGGCCGCCACACCCGGAACTCTCGTCGCGCTCCCGATCGTTTCCGGCCATTACACTCCCGGTTCGGAGAGCTGAGGACGGCACGGCGGGAGGAACGACGGCGATGGCCGAGGAGACACGGGCCGAGGTGCCCACCCGGACCCTGGTCGAGGGCATGGTCCGGGCGGACGGCACCATCGACGCCGGCGAGCTGTACGGCGTCGCGGGCGAACTGGGCATGACCGACCAGCAGGTGCGGCTGTGCATCAAGCGAATGGCCGCCGACGGCCTCCTCGTCCAGGAGGGACGCGGCCGCCGCGCCGTGCTGCGCGAGACCGAGCACGCCCGGCGCGCCGCCGAACCCGAGGTCGGCTTCGTGCGCCACATGTACGCCCAGGACGCCGGACTCGCCCCGTGGGACGGCCGCTGGCACCTCGTCGCCTTCGCCGTCCCCGAATCCGCCCGCGCCGACCGGGACGCCCTGCGGGAGGCCCTGGTCCGGCTCGGCGGCGCGGCCGTCCAGGGCGGGGTCTACGTCAGCGCGAACGACTGGGAGCCCTACGTCGAGGCCGAGGTCGACCGGCTCGGCGTCCGGGACCGCGTCACCCTGCTCACCACCACCGACCTGCGCATCGCCGGTGACGACGACCCGCTCGCGCTGGCGCGGCGCCTCTGGCCGCTCGACGACCTCGCCGAGGGCCACCGCCGACTGGCCGCCCTGGCCGCCGACCGGCTCGCCCGGCTGACCGCCCTCGCCTCGAACGGCGCGCCCGGCCGGGTCGAGCACCTCGCGATCGCCCTCGAACTGGCCGACGGGTTCACCCGCGCCACCGCGCCCGACCCGCTGCTCCCGCCCGAACTCCTCCCCCGGCCCTGGCCCGGTGCCGAGGCCCGCGCGCTCACCGCCGACTGCTGGCGGCTGCTGCACCGCGCCGAGCGGGCCGCCCCGGAACCGGGCCCCCGGTTCTTCCAGCGCTACGACGAGGTGATGGCCGCGGTCACCGGCGAGGCGCCGACCGCCTGAACCCGGGCCCGGACGGCTTCCGGGCCCGCGGGCCCGGCGCTCGGCGGTTCAGCGCTCGCCAGTTCAGCGCTCGCCAGTTCAGCGCTCGGCGGTTCAGCGCTTGACGGCCACGCCGCCGTACATCGCGATGTCCTGGTCGCGGACCGGCGCGGCGCCCGGCTCCGGGTGCCAGCGGTGCACCAGGGTCACGCCCGGGTCCAGCAGCTCGTAGCCGTCGAAGAAGGCGAGCGTCTCGGCCCGGTCGCGGATCTGCAGCGGGATGCCCCGGGCGTTGTACTCGCGGCCCACCCCGCCGACGCCGACCGGGTCGGTGTCGCCGGTGAAGACGGTCAGCGCGAGGAAGCTGCCCGGCGCCAGCCGGTCCATCAGCCGGCGGACGACGCCCTGCGGGTCGTCCTCGTCGAGGACGAAGTGCACGATCGCGATCAGCGAGAGCGCCACCGGCCTGGAGAGGTCCAGCACCTCGCGCAGCTGCGGCGCGTCCAGGATCGCGTCGACGTCCCGCAGGTCGGCGTCCAGGTAGGCGGTGCGGCCCTCGGGCCGGCTGGACATCAGCGCCCTGGCGTGGGTCAGCACGATCGGGTCGTTGTCGACGTACACCACCCGGGACTCCGGCGCCACCTCCTGGGCGATCTCGTGCACGTTCGGCGAGGCGGGGATGCCCGCGCCGATGTCCAGGAACTGCCGTACGCCGTGCCGTTCGGCGAGGTGGCGGACCACCCGCTCCATGAACCCGCGGGTGGTCCGCATCGAGGTCGGCAGGGCCGGCCAGGCCTTGACGGCGGCGTGCGCGGCGGCGCGGTCCGGCTCGAAGTTGGTCTTGCCGCCGATCAGGTAGTCGTACACCCGTGCCGAGTGCGGGACGTCCATCCGCAGGTCCACCCCCGACCAGCCGTCCCCGCCCCGCCCGCCCGTCCGCTCTCCCGAAACCCAGTCAGCGCGCGCCATTGCCGCCCCTCCCGTACATCCCCGTTGATGATCGCTCCGTGCCCCGTCCGCATCCGCCCGCGTCAACTCCGCAGGCGCGACGCCTTGGTGCGCATGGTAACCGTAACCGGGTGGACGGCGGCCCGCCGGGGACTCAGATCTGCCCGAACAGCGCCGTGAAGGCTGCCTCCAGGCCGCTCACGGCCACCGCGAGCACCGCGACCGTGCGCAGCGCGTCGGAGACCGTACGGACCCGGCGGCGCACCGGTCCCTCGCGGGGCTGGTCGAGGGCGGCCTCGTCGAGGATCCCGGCGAGCGCGGCGTCGGCGTCGGCGGCGTCCTCCTCCGGTACGGCGTCCGGCTGTTCGGCGCGCAGCCTGGCGAGCGCGGCGCGCAGCGCCTCGGCCGCCGTCCGCAGACCGTCCGGGCCGGTGGGGCCGGCGGGCGGTGCGGCCCCGGCGCCGATCGACACGGTGGCACCCGCGCCGCCGGCGACGTGGCCGTGCACGGTGGAGCCGACCACCTGGACGCCGCCGGCGTTGTGGTTGCCGCCGGGCGGCGGGCCTGCGGTTGCGCACTCGCAGGGAGCCTGGTGTTCCATCGTGTCCCCTCTCACTTTCCGGTGTTGACGTTCGCTCCGGCGCCGCCCGCGACCGGGCCGTGCACGGTGGAGTTGACCACCTGGACACCGCCGTTGTTGACGTTGGTGATGCCCTGGGCCTGCTCCTCGAAGGCCGCGCTGTCGTAGCCGCGCGCCCGCAGTTCCTCGCCGACCGCGCTGAACACCCGCTGGGTGACGGTGTTGAGGAAGCGCTGCACGTCGTGCGCCTGGAAGATGTTCTGGTACTCGCCGCCGGCGCCGAGCTCGCGCACGCTGAGCCGGGGCGCGTAGTCGACGGCGTAGCCGGACCGGATGAGGTGCCGGTAGCGGCGCCGCAGCCGGGCGGCGCGGCCGCGCGAGGCCCGGACCGCCTGCAGTTGGCCGACGGCGATCCCGAGGTCGCCGCCGAACCTGCGGGCGGCCCAGCCGAGCGCGTTCGCCGCGTGGGCGGGGCCGGAGCGCTGTCCGAGCAGGTCGACCACGTGGTAGGCCTGCGCGACCGGCTCCAGCACGTAGGGCAGCCACTCCAGGTAGAGCAGTCCGCCGCGGGTGGTGGCGCGGACCAGCACGGTGATCACCACCTCCTCCTGCCAGGAGCCGACCCGGACCGCCAGGTAGTGGCGCAGCCGCTCGTGTCCGGTACGGCTCAGCAGGTCCGCCCAGGCGGGTTCGAGCAGGACCTGGCCGCCGACCCGTCCGGACATCGCGCCGAGCCAGCCCGCCGGGTCGTCGCCGCGCAGACTGGGCCGGAACACCCGGTCGGTGACGGAGAGTCCGCGCAGCGGGTCCTCGGGGTAGCGCGGGTCCTGGGCCAGCGCGCGGACCCGCTGGGCGATCGTGCGGTAGAGCACGGTGGCGTCGATCGGCTCGGGCGCGCGCCCCTGCGCGGCCCGTTCGACGGAGGGGCGCAGCTCGAAGGTCATCCGCCAGGTGCGCCCGGCCCGGCCGAGGCCGACCAGCGGCGCCTGCCGGCGGTAGAGCAGTTCGGGCCCGCTCTGCTGCTCGCGCAGCCGCTCGTACAGCCGGGCGGCCCGCGCGCCGCGCGGCTCCGGGGGCGGCACGGGGGTGGCGCCGGCGTCGCCGAAGGCGGTCAGCCGGCGCCGGATCCGGTACCGCAGGACGGCGGCGGCCAGCCAGAGCAGCAGCAGTTCGACGAGCGCGTACCAGGCACCGGTGAACAGCTCCGGGTCGAGGTCGTCCAGCTGCTCCTGCAGTCCGTAGCCGAGAACGACCACCAACAGGACGAGGACGGCGACGACTTGGCCGAGCGCGGCGACGAGGCCCGCGCCGCGGCCGGTGCGGCGCGGGGAGCGCGGGGCGATCACCAGCCGCTCGACCTCCAGGCCGAGCCGGTGGTCCATCCGGTCCACGCCCAGGCTGCCGGCCACGCTCAGCAGCAGGACCACCAGCAGGGTGGCCGTGCCGGCGGCGACGCCGAACACCGGGAAGCCGAGGGCGAGGACGAGCAGGCAGAAGGCTCCCGTCCAGGCCTCCCAGCGGCGGGCGGTGAGGGCCTCGTGCAGCACCCGGACCAGGTCGGTGCCGGGTGAGGGGGCGGGGATGCGGAAGGACTGCTCGACGAGTTCCTCGATCAGCTCCGCGCGGAAGCGGCGGTCCAGCCAGGCGGCGGCGCACAGGTAGCGGGTGGCGTCGCCGGGGACGGGGCCTGCCTGGTGGCGCAGGTTCCCGGGCGTCGCCGGCACGGCGGGCGGCGAACCGGCGGGCGGCGAACCGGGCGACGGCGCCGACGGCGGCGCGGCGGGCGGGGAGACGTCGGCGGGCGCGGCAGCGGACGGGCCGGGGTGGGTCGGTGTGTCGTGCACCACCGGCCGGACCGGGCCGAGCGGGATCGACGGCGGCGGGGCCGGCGGATACCCCGGTGGCGGGGTGGACGGTCGCGGCGGCGGATACGGCGGTGGTCCCTGTGGCGGCGGTGGCGGTGGGGTGCCACTGTCCATGATGCCCCCATTCCTGGGCGGATTTCCCCCGAACGAGCTTGGCCAGTAAAGCAGTTGACCTCTCCGCCGCCCAGCCTTCCGGCCGCGCCGGGCGGTAACGGTTCGGCTCCGACGCGTAGCGCGTGCAGGAAATTGGAGTTTTGGATTCGCATTCGCTAGCTTTTCGAACGTGAGGCTGACCAAGAGCACCGACATCGCCCTCCGCATCGCCATGCGGCTGGCCGTCCTCGACGAGGAGGCCAACCCGACCACCCGCGAGGTGGCCGAGGCGGTCGGCGTGCCGTACACCCACGCCGCCAAGGTGGTCAGCCGGCTGCAGCACCTCGGCGTGGTGTCGGCGCGGCGCGGTCGCGGCGGGGGCCTGTCCCTCACCGCGACCGGCCGGACCGGCTCGCTCGGGCTGCTGCTGCGCGAGCTGGAAGGAGTGGGCGATGTGGTCGGCTGCGAGGACGAACCACCCTGCCCGCTGCGGTCGGCCTGCCGGCTGCGCGGGATACTGCGCACCGCGCAGGAGGCGTTCTTCGCCACCCTCGACCCGTACTCGATCGGCGATCTGGTCACCGCGCCGACCGGGCCCGTCCTGCTCGACCTCACCCTGAGACCGGGTCTCGCCCCGAGACCCGGACCCGTCGCCGGCCCCACCGGCTGACGCGCTCCGGCACACCCCAACGCACCACCGCAGCAACGCAGTACCCCCACGCACGGCCCCACCGTCGCACCGCGTCACCCCCATTGCCGGTCCGCGCACCCGCACGGCCGAAAATACGAATCTCAGATTCCAGTTTGGAGCGCATCCGATGCTGTCCGCCAAGTCCGCCGAGGTCGTCGAAGCCACCCTGCCCGTCGTGGGTGGTGCGATCGGCGACATCACGCCGCTCTTCTACGACAAGATGTTCGCCGCCCATCCGGAGCTGCTGCGCGACCTGTTCAACCGGGGCAACCAGGCCAACGGCAGCCAGCGGCAGGCGCTCGCGGGCTCGATAGCCGCCTTCGCGACCGCGCTCATCGCCACCCCGGACAGCCGTCCGGACGCGCTGCTCGCCCGGATCGCCCACAAGCACGTCTCGGTCGGCATCACCGACGAGCAGTACAAGATCGTCCACGAGCACCTCTTCGCCGCCATCGTCGAGGTGCTGGGCGAGGCCGTCACCCCCGAGGTCGCGGCCGCCTGGGACGAGGTCTACTGGCTGATGGCCAACGCGCTGATCGCCATCGAGGACCGCCTGCGCGAGGAGGCCGCCGCCGCGCAGGGCGTCGACCCGGCCGACCTGTGGCGCCCCTACACCGTGGTGGCCCGCTACCAGGAGACCGACGACGTCACCACCTACCTGGTCCGCCCGGCCGACGGCAAGCCGCTGCCGCCCGCCAAGCCCGGCCAGTACGTCTCGGTGCGCGCCGAACTGGCGGACGGCGCCCACCAGATCCGCCAGTACAGCCTCTCCGGCGCCCCGGACGGCGCGCTCCAGTTCAGCGTGAAGCGCGCCACCGCCGAGGTCGCGGGCGGCCCCGAGGGCGAGGTCTCCAACCACCTCCAGGAGACCGTGCGCGCCGGCGACGTCCTGGACCTCGCCCCGCCGTTCGGCGACGTCGCGCTCGCCGAGGGCGACGGCCCGGTGCTGCTCGCCTCGGCCGGCATCGGCAACACGCCGATGACCGCGATGCTGGCCGCCCTCGCCGCCACCGGCTCGACCCGCCGGATCGTCACCGTGCACGGCGACCGCGACCAGCTCTCGCACGCCTTCCGCGCCGACCTCACCCAGCTGACCGCCAAGCTGCCGAACGCCACCGCGCACGTCTTCTACGAGCGGCCGCTCGGCGACTGGCCGGCCGAGCGCACCGGCCTTGTCGACCTGTCCGCGGTCGAGGTCCCGGCGGGCACCACCGCCTACCTCTGCGGCCCGCTGCCCTTCCTGCGCGCCGTCCGCGGCCAGCTGCTCGCCGCGGGCGTCCCGGCCGCCGACATCCACTACGAGGTCTTCGGCCCGGACCTCTGGCTCGGCCAGGACGCCTGATCCCGGTGGGCCCGCCGCCCCCGAGGCGGGCCCACCGACCCCGCCGCCCCGGACGGACCCCCGTCCGGGGCGGCACGCCCGGCGTGGTGCCCTGCCACCGGGAGCGGCGGCTCGGTACGATCACCGCGGGCGGGCCGGGACGGGCACACGGACCGTCACCGCCACCGGCTGCCGCACTGCCGCCGGGCCGAGGGATCGGGAGGAGCGTTGCGCGTCGCGTTGTTCGCCACCTGCGTCAACGACGCGCTGCTGCCGTCCACCGCCATCGCCACCGTCCGGCTGCTCGAACGCCTCGGAGTCGAGGTCGACTTCCCGCCCGCGCAGAGCTGCTGCGGGCAGCCGCAGTACAACAGCGGCTACGTGAAGGCCTGTGAACCGCTGGTCCGCCGCACCGTCCGGGCCTTCGCCGGCTACGACCACGTGGTGGCGCCGTCCGCCTCCTGCGTGGCCATGGTGCGCGACGCCCACCCCAGGATCGCCGCCCGCGCCGGCGGCGCACTCCCCTCCGCCGTCGCCGGGCTGACCCCCCGGGTGCTCGAACTGAGCGAGTTCCTCACCGATGTGCTGGGCGTCGAGGACGTCGGCGCGTGGTTCCCGCACACCGTCACCTACCACCCCTCCTGCCACGGCCTGCGGCTGCTCGGCCTCGGCGACCGCCCGCTGCGGCTGCTGCGCGCCGTGCGCGGGCTGGAGCTGGTCGAACTGCCCGGCGCCGAGGAGTGCTGCGGCTTCGGCGGCACCTTCGCCGTGAAGAACCCGGCGGTCTCCGCCGCGATGGCCGCCGACAAGACCGCCCACGCCCTGGCCACCGGCGCCGAGGTGCTGTGCGGCGGCGACAACTCCTGTCTGCTGCACCTCGGCGGCACCCTGCGCCGGCGGGGCGCGCCGCTGCGCCCGCTGCACCTCGCCGAGATCCTCGCCAGCACCGAGGCCGAGCCCTGGCGGGCGGCGCCGTGAGCGGAACCTTCCTCGGCATGCCCGCCTTCCCGCCGGGCGTCTCCCCGGACGTCCCCTTCCCCGAGGCCGCCGCCGGGGCCGTACGGGACGGGCGGCTGCGCGCCAACCTGCGGCACGCCACCCGCACCATCCGGGAGAAGCGGGCCCGCGCCGTCGCCGAACTCGCCGACTGGACCGAACTGCGCGCCGCCGCCAAGGCCGTCAAGGACCGCACCCTGGGCCGGCTCGACCAGCACCTCGTCCGGCTGGAGGAGCGGGTGACCGCCGCCGGCGGCACCGTGCACTGGGCCGCCGACGCCGCCGAGGCCAACCGGATCGTCACCGCCCTGGTCCGGGCCACCGGCGAACGGGAGGTGGTCAAGGTCAAGTCCATGGCGACACAGGAGATCGGCCTCAACGAGGCACTCGCCGAGGCCGGCATCCGCGCCTACGAGACCGATCTCGCCGAGCTGATCGTCCAGTTGGGCGACGACCGGCCCTCGCACCTGCTCGTCCCGGCGATCCACCGCAACCGCGGCGAGATCCGGGAGATCTTCGCCCGCCGGATGGCCGACTGGGGCCGCCCGGCCCCCGAGGGGCTCACCGACACGCCCGGCGAGCTCGCCGAGGCCGCCCGGCTGCACCTGCGGGAGAAGTTCCTGCGGGCCCGGGTCGCGGTCTCCGGCGCCAACTTCATGATCGCCGAGACCGGCACCCTGGTCGTCGTCGAGTCCGAGGGCAACGGGCGGATGTGCCTGACCCTCCCGCGCACCCTGATCTCGGTGGTCGGCATCGAGAAGGTCCTGCCCGCCTGGCAGGACCTGGAGATCTTCCTGCAACTGCTCCCCCGCTCCGCCACCGCCGAGCGGATGAACCCCTACACCTCGCTGTGGACCGGCACCCACGCCGACGGCCCCGACGGCGACGGGCCCGAGGAGTTCCACCTCGTGCTGCTCGACAACGGCCGCACCGACGCGCTCGCCGACCGGGTCGGCCGCCAGACGCTGCGCTGCATCCGCTGCTCGGCCTGCCTCAACGTCTGCCCGGTGTACGAGCGGGCCGGCGGACACGCCTACGGCTCGGTCTACCCCGGGCCGATCGGCGCCGTCCTCACTCCCCAACTGCGCGGCACCACCACCCCGCTGGACGCCTCGCTGCCGTTCGCCTCCTCGCTCTGCGGAGCCTGCTACGAGGTCTGCCCGGTCGCCATCGACATCCCCGAGGTGCTGGTCCACCTGCGCGAACGGGTCGCCGGGCAGCGCGGGCACCGGCTGGAGCGCGCCGCGATGGCCGCCGCGACCTACGTGCTGGACCGCCCCGCCCTGCTGCGGGCCGCCGAACGGGCCGCCGCCCGCACCCGCCGGCTCCACCCGCGCCGCCTCCCCGGCCCCGGCCGGGCCTGGACCGACACCCGCGAACTTCCGGCCGTCCCGCCCGAACCGTTCCGCGACTGGTGGCGGAGGAACCGCACATGAGCAGCCCCCGGCCCCCGGCCCCGCCGAGCGGCTCGCGCGAACTGGTGCTCGCCCGGATCCGCGCCGCACTGCGCGCGGGCGGCGGGCCGCCGGAGGAGCCCGCACCGCGCGACCACCTGCGCAGCCACGTCCCCGCCGACGACGCCGACGCGCTGCTCGACCTGCTGCAGCACAACCTCGCCGACTACCGCGCCCTGGTCCACCGCTGCACAACCGACCGGCTGCCGCTGCTGCTCGCCGCCCTGTTCGAGGCCCGCGGCACCCGCACCGTGGCCGTCCCGCCGGGCCTGCCGCCCGACTGGCTCGCCGTCACCCGGGCCCGGGCGCTCGCGGACGACGGCCCGGACGGACCGCTCACCGCCGCCCGGCTGGACACCGTCGACAGCGTGCTCACCGGCTGCGCCCTGGCGATCGCCGAGACCGGCACCCTGGTGCTGGACGCCGGCCCGGCGCAGGGCCGCCGGCTGCTCACCCTCGTCCCCGACCACCACGTCTGCGTGGTCCTGGCCCCCGGGCAGGTGGTCGCCTCGGTACCGCTGGCCCTCCCCCGGCTGGACCCCACCCGCCCGCAGACCTGGATCTCCGGCCCCTCGGCCACCAGCGACATCGAACTCGACCGGGTCGAGGGCGTGCACGGCCCGCGCACCCTGGAGGTCGTCCTGGTCACGGACGGCGGGTGACCGCGTCCGTCAGGCCGGACGGAGCTCCAGGGTGCAGCACTTGGGACCGCCGCCGCCCTTGAAGAGCTCGGAGAGGTCGACCGGCACCGGCTCGTAGCCGGCGTCGGACAGCCGGGCCGCCAGCGACTTCGCCGCCTCCGGGAGCAGCACCCGGCGCCCGTCGGAGACCGCGTTCAGGCCGAACACCTCGGCGTCCTCGCGCTCGGCGAGGATGGCGTCCGGGTAGAGGCTGCGCAGCAGTGCCTGGCTGTCGGGGGTGAACGCCTCCGGGTAGTACATGACCTGGTCGTCGGTGAGCACGGCCAGCGCGGTGTCCAGGTGGTAGAACCGCGGGTCCACCAACTCCAGGCCGAGCACCGGCAGGCCGAACACGGCCCGGGCCTCGGCGTGCGCGGCCGGGTCGGTGCGGAAGCCCGAGCCGGCCAGCACCCGGCGGCCGACCAGCAGGTGGTCGCCCTCGCCCTCGTTGACGTGCTCGGCGCGCCGCACCTCGCGGAAGCCGCCGGCCCGGAACCAGTCCTGGTGGGCCTCGGACTCCCCGGCCCGCTCGGCGTGCCGGAAGGTCGCGACCAGCACCCGGCCGTCGAGCACGGTCGCCCCGTTGGCCGTGTAGACCATGTCGGGCAGGCCGGGCAGCGGCTCGATGAACTCCACGGTGTGGCCCAGCTCCCGGTACAGCGCGCACAGCCGCTCCCACTGCCGGACGGCGAGCGTGGTGTCGGTCGGCTTCGACGGGTCCATCCAGGGGTTGATCGCGTACTCGACGGTGAAGTACGTCGGACGGCACATGAGGTAGCGCCGCGGCCTCGCGGTGCGCTCCGGGAAACGGTGGGGCATGCGGCGACCTCCGCCATCGGGAAGGGGACTGCGCTACGGGCGTCTCACGGCCCAGAGGGCGGCTGCCCCGGCCGGGCCGTTCGCACACCCGGACCGGCCGATCCGGCGGCGCAGGCGCCCCGCGCACCCGGCGCGCCGCGCCGCGCGTCCCCGGCGCACGGGGGCGCGCACCGGGACACGTGGCCGATCTCACGTACCGCAACCGGCCACCTACGGTGGCGTAGGTCACTTCAGACAGTGAACTATTTATGTCATGCCGAACCTCCAGGAGACTCTTGACCTCGATTCGTACGTCGCCCTCGGGGACAGCTTCACCGAAGGCCTGAACGACCCCGCGGCCGACGGCGCCTTCGCCGGCTGGGCCGACCGGCTGGCCGTGCTGCTCGCCGAGGGCCGGCCGCCGGGCGGGTTCCGGTACGCCAACCTCGCGGTGCGCGGCCGGCTGCTGGACCAGATCATCGCCGAGCAGGTGCCGCAGGTCCGCCGCATCCAGCCGGACCTGGTCACCTTCTGCGCCGGCGGCAACGACATCCTGCGGCCCGGCAGCGACCCCGACGAGGTCGCCGAGCGCTTCGAGTCCGCCGTCGCCCAACTCGCCGACTCGGCGGGCACGGTGCTGATCTGCACCGGCTTCGACACCCGCGGCGTGCCGCTGCTGAAGCACCTGCGCGGCAAGATCGCCACCTACAACGGCCACATGCGGGCCGTCGCCGACCGGCACGGCTGCCAGGTGGCCGACCTGTGGTCGCTGCGTGCCGTCCAGGACCGCCGCGCCTGGAGCGAGGACCGGCTGCACCTCTCCCCCGAGGGCCACCAGCGGGTCGCCCTGCTGGCCGCCCGCTCACTGGGCCTGCGCACCGAGCAGGACCCGGAGGCGCCGTGGCCCGCGGCCCCGGTGCTCTCCTCCGCCGAGCAGCGCCGGGAGAACCTCCAGTGGGCGCGCGAGTTCCTGCTGCCGTGGGTCGGCCGCCGGCTGCGCGGCGAGTCGTCCGGCGACCACGTCGAGGCCAAGCGGCCCGAGCTGATGCCGCTCTGACGACTCGTCAGGCCATCCACCGGCCGGCCGTCCGGGCGCCCCGGTGCGCCAGGGCGGCCAGGCCCGCGCCGGCCAGGTACCAGAACAGGTCGGGCGGGTTGAAGGTGGAGCCGAGCACCAGCCGGGCGAACACGCTGTGCCGGGCCAGGCCGTCGGGCACGCCGGTGAGCTGGAACAGTTCGACGGCCCAGCTCAGCCCGGCGGCCCAGGCGGCGGCCGCCCAGGGCCGCATGCGCGGCGCGACCAGCACCGCGAGCGCGTACAGCAGCACGGTGTAGAGCGCGTCTCCCGCGTACTTGGCGGCCTCCCCGCCGGCCACCGCCCGCACCCCGAGCCCCGCCGCCACCGTCACCCCGGCCGCCACCGCCGCCGGCCCACGCCCCGCCCACCGCCCCCGAAGATCGTCCATCCCGGCACCCTAACCCCGCCGGGCGTTTCCGGAACCGTGCGCGACCCACCCGGCGTCCCTCCCTCCCGAAAGGATGTGCGGGCGGACCGGTAGCCTGCTGACCGGCCCGTTCGGGGCCGGGTCCGCGCAGGTCGCGGGCGGGAACGACTCAGAACGGGGCGGGGCGCAGTGACGCAGCTGACCGAGATGGTGACCGGGTCCGGGGTGCCGGCGGACGCGACGGAGGCCGGGCACGGGCCCGGACGGCGGTTCACGGTCGAGGGCTTCGCGCCGGGCCACGACGGCGGCGCCCGGGCGCGCGGCAAGGCGCTGCGGGCGCGGAGCCCGCGCGAGGGGCACGCCTGGTTCGCCCCGGCCGCCGACCGGCCGACCGCCGTCGAGGCGATCGAGGCCTCCAACGCGGGCCGCCTCTCCGAGCTGGTGCCGATCCGGCTGGGCCGGATGGCCGCCACGCCGTTCGCCTTCCTGCGCGGCTCGGCCGGTCTGATGGCCGCCGACCTCGCCGCCACCCCGGCCAGCGGCATCGTGGCCCAGCTGTGCGGCGACGCCCACGCCGCCAACTTCGGCCTGTACGGCGACGCCCGGGGCCGGCTGGTGATGGACATCAACGACTTCGACGAGACCGTGCCCGGCCCGTGGGAGTGGGACCTCAAGCGGCTGGCCGCGAGCCTGGTGCTGGCCGGCCGGGAGGTCGGCGCGGACGAGGCCACCACCCGCCAGGCCGCCTTCGACGCGGTCGGCGCGTACCGCCGCACCATGCGCACGCTGGCGAAGCTGCCGGCGCTCGACGCCTGGAACGCCGTCGCGGACGAGCAGTTGGTCTCCTTCGCCCAGGCCCACGACCTGGCCGAGGTGCTGGGGAAGGTGGCCGCCAAGGCGCTCGGCAACACCAGCGCGCGCTTCGCCGCCAAGTCCACCGTCCGCGCGGAGGACGGCGGTTGGCGGTTCACCGCCGCGCCTCCGGTGCTCAGCGAGGTGGCGGACGCCGAAGCCGCGGCGGTCGCCACCGCGCTCGGCCCGTACGTGCGCACGGTGCCGGCCGAGCTGCACCCGCTGCTGTCCCGCTACCGGGTGCAGGACGTGGCGTTCCGCGTGGTGGGCACCGGCAGTGTCGGCACCCGCTCGTACGTGGTGCTGCTGACCGACCACCGGGAGCAGCCGCTGGTGCTCCAGGTGAAGGAGGCCCGCCCGTCGGTGCTGCTGCCCCACCTGGCGCGGGCCGGGTACCCGGTGACCGCGCCGGACAGCCACGAGGGCCGCCGGGTGGTGCTCGGCCAGAAGCGGATGCAGGTGGTCAGCGACACCCTGCTCGGCTGGACGACGGTGGACGGACTCCCCTACCAGGTGCGGCAGTTCCGCAACCGCAAGGGCAGTGTGGACCCGGCGGCGCTGCTGCCCGCCCAGCTCGACGACTACGCCCGGATCACCGGCGCCCTGCTCGCCCGCGCCCACGCGCACACCGCCGACCCGGGGGTGATCTCCGGCTACTGCGGCAAGAACGAGGCGCTGGACGAGGCGCTGGCCGCGTTCGCGGTGGCGTACGCGGACCGCACCGAGGCCGACCACGCCGACCTGGTGGCGGCGATCCGGGCGGGCCGGCTCGCGGCCGAGCACGGCGTCTGATCCGCGGCCGGTCGACGTCCGGTCGGTTCATCGGATCGTCACCGCCCGCCGGTCGGGTCCAGGAACGGCGCCACCGCCGCGATGAACTCGGCCGGCCGGGCCCGGTGCACCAGGTGCCCGGCCTCGACGGTCACCAGCCGGCAGTCCGCGATCAGCCCGGCCAGCTCGGCCAATCCGGCCTGCGGGACGTGGCTGGCCGCGCCGCCGGCCACCAGCAGGGTGGGCGCGGTGATCGCGGCCATTGCCTCCAGCCAGCGCGGGTCGGGCCGGTCGATCTGGCCCTTGACGGCCCGGACCACCGCCCAGTCGAAGTCCACCGGCCCGTCGGGGGCGTCGGCCACCGGGCTCGCCGGGCGGGGACGCGGGGCGGGGACGTCCTCCAGCACCAGCCGGCCGACGCGCTCGGGCCGCTGCTGGGCGACCAGGTAGCCGACCGCACCGCCCATCGAGTGGCCGACCAGGTCCACCCGGGCCAGCCCGAGCGCGTCCAGGAAGGCGAGCACGTCGTCGCGCATCGCCTCCAGCGCGTAGTGGCCCGGGCGCCCGCTGTCGCCGTGGCCGCGCTGGTCGAGGGCCAGCACCCGGTGATGCGGAGCGAGGCCGGGGAGCACCGGCTCCCAGTCGGCGGCCCGCTCGCCGAGCGCGTGCAGCAGGACCAGCGGCGGGCCGTCGGCCGGGCCGCTCTCCCGGTAGGCGAGGGAGAGGCCCGGCAGTTCCACCATCCGATGATCGGTCATGCCGACCACGGTAGGCCGGGTCCGGTGTTCACGGACCCGGCGTTCGCCCACCGCTCAACCGGACGCCCGGGCCGGCTCCTGGGCCGGCTCCGCCGGGGTGACCGCCGGCGCCGCCTCCTCGCGCGCCGTCGCCCGGCCCGCTAGCACCGAGGCCAGCACCGCCAGCGCGGCCACCGCCGCGCAGACGCCGCTCGCCCAGGCGAACGCCGCCCGGTGCCCGCCGCCCCCGCCGGTCGCCCGCAGGTAGACGCCGGAGAGCGCCGAGATGCTGACCGCCGCCGCGATCCGCTGCGCCATCTGCAGGATCGCCCCGCTCACCCCGGCCGCCTCGGCGGGCGCGTGCCGCAGGACGAAGGCCTGGTTGGAGGCCCCCATCAGCCCGATCGAGGCGCCGCCCAGCAGTTGCAGCAGCGCCAGCAGCCAGGGCAGCGAGCCGGTCGGCGCCCACATCGCGACCAGGCCGCCGGTGAGCATCGTCAGCGCCGAGCCGGTCATGCCCGCGGTGACGGTCCGCCGGCCGAAGCGCCGTACCACCCGCCAGGCCATCGCGGAGGCGAAGCCCATCGCCACCGCCGAGGGCAGCGCCACCAGCGCGGCGCCGATCGGCGACAGGCCGAGACCGTCCTGGAGGAACATGGTCAGCACCAGCCCGGCGGCCAGCGAGGAGCCGAACTGGGCCATCGCCACCGCCGTGCCCAGCGCGTACGGCGCCGAGCGGGTCAGCGCCGGGTGGATCAGCGGGTGGCCGCCGGCCCGGGCGAAGCGGCGCTGCCACCAGGCGAGGGCGCCCAGCAGCAGGACCGCGGCGGCCGCGAAGCCGAGCCAGCCCGCCCAGCCGGGCGGCTGGACGAAGGGCAGCATCAGCGCCAGCGTCAGCGCGCCGACCAGCAGCAGCCCGACCAGATCGAGGTCGGCGTTGCGGGCGCTGGGGCGCGGGCGCGGCAGGTGGCGGGCCGCCAGCCACACGGTGGCGAGCCCGAAGGGGACGTTCAGCAGGAAGGTCAGCCGCCAGCCGTGCTCCGGCCCGACGGCGGCGAGCACCGCCCCGCCGACCGGCGGGCCGAGGGTGAAGGCGAGGCCGCCGGTGACCGCGTACATCCCGAGCGCGCGGGCCCGCAACTGGCCCTGGAAGACGTCCTGGAGGGTGCCGATCATCTGCGAGTTGACCAGTCCGGCGCCCGCGCCCTGGAGCAGCCGGGAGGCGACCAGCACCCACGGCTCGGTGGCGGTCGCGGAGAGCAGGCTGACCACGGTGAACAGGGCGAGGCCGCCGACGAAGAACCACTTGCGGCCGCGCACGTCGCCGAGCCGCCCGCCGGGGATCAGGGCCAGGCCGAAGGCGAGCGAGTAGCCGGCCACGATCCACTGCAGGTGCGCGGGCTGGGCGTGCAGCGACTCGCGCAGCGCGGGGATCGAGGTGTTGAGCACCGACTGGTCGATCAGGGTGGTGAAGCCGCCCGCGACGCAGACCAGCAGCACCCGCCGCCCGGCCGCGTCGAACCGCTCCTTGGGCTCCTTGCCGGGCGGCGCGGGTATCGCTCCGCTCGCGCTCACGGTTCGACCACCACCAGTGCGTACCGGGCCGCGTCCGGGCCGGGACAGCGGAAGCGGGTGGTCTCGGGGACGAAGCGCAGGCAGTCGCCTGCCTCCAGCAGTTCCTCGGCGCCGTCGACGGTGAGCGCCAGCCGGCCCTCCAGCAGCCAGAGGTGGTGCTCGCGGCCGGTGTCGCAGGGTTTGTCGTAGGCGATGTCACCGCCGGCCGGCAGCCGTCCCTCGATCACCTCGGCCCGCAGCGAGCCGTGCGGCGGCGAGACGGAGCGCCGGACGAACCCGGTCGCCTCGTCCCGCCAGACCCGCTGGTCCGCCGCCCGCACCAGCCGCGCCGGCGCCGCCTCCACCTCCGCGAGCAGCCGCGACATGCTCCGCCCGTAGACGGCGCAGAGCCGCCCGAGCAGCGCCGCCGTCGGGCTCACCTCCGCCCGCTCGACCCGCGACAGCGTCGAGCGGCTGACCTCCGCCCGCCGAGCCAGCTCCTCCAGCGTCCACCCGCGCTCCACCCGCAACTCCGCGAGCCGGTCCGCCAACCGCTCGTCCGCGGCCGTGTCGATTCCCATATCCGTGATGCTATCCCGGATACGGGACGACCCGGCCCGCGGACGGACCTCAGAGCAGCTCGCCCAGGCGTCCGCGCAGCTTCACGAGTTCCGCCTGCTGCCGCCCGTCGGCCTTCACCAGGTACGGCGCCACACCGTCCAGGAGGCCGGTCAGGCTGGTGACGAACGGACGCGGCACCGGCACCCGGGCGTTGAGGGCGTGCACCAGGTCGACATCCTCCGTGAACGACGGGGCGAGGTCGCCCAGCACCTTGCGGTCCACCTCGTCCGGCATCGCGGCCACCTCGGGGATGGAAGCGTGCAGGCCCTCCCACCGGGTCCGCACGTCCTCCAGGACGGCCGCCTGCAACTCGATGGCCAGCGTGGCCCACTTGTCGGCGGTCGGCTGGACGGCCTGGACCGCCGCGAAGGCGGTCCGGAGGCCGGCGACGGCCTCCCGCTCCTCCGGCCGGTCCTCGTCCACCAGCGTGTGGACGAGCTCCCGCGCCGTCGCGGCGAACCGCCGCGCCGCCGGCGTGGTGGCGGTGGCCGCGACCAGGGCGTCCAGCACCAGGTCGGCCAGCTCCAGCGGTCCGCGGTTGACCACGGCGCGCGGGATCCGCAGCGCCCCGGTGGCCGGGTCGTAGTCGATCCGGTCACCGCTCTCGACCGGGAGCGGGTCGATCCGGTCCACGGCGTTCTTCAACTCGCCCAGGTAGGTGAACAGTTCGTCCAGCACCGCCCGGTCCTCGGCGCGCAGCCCGACGACGCCGCCGCGCAGGCTCCGCTCGACGATGAACCCCCTGGCCGCCAGCCACTGCTCCATCCCGAGCAGCCGGGCGTGGTGCTTCCAGACGGACCATTCGGGGGTGTTCCACTTGGCCTCGCTGAAGTTCAGCCGGGCGAACCCCGAGCAGTCGTTGGCGCGCAGCCAGGCCCGGTTGACCATGATGTCCAGCCAGGCCAGCGCAGCGCCGAGGGTGGTCGTCCGCGCCCGCTTCGCCAGCCGGCCGCGCTGCGCCGCCAGCCGGCCGAGCACCTGGTAGCGGCCCCACGTCTTCTCGTCGCGCTCGACGAGCAGCGCGGCGGCCTCCGCGAAGGTGTCGGCATTGGCCTGGGCGAGCGCGGCGGGCAGGTGGCCCCACCCCCAGCCGGTCCGGTACGCGTAGTCCTTGACCGGGTGCGTCAGGCCCTCCGGCAGACTGTGGGACAGCTCGTGCACCAGGGTGAGCGCCCGGGTGGTGAGCGACCGGGCGCCCGGGCCGACCATGGCCGGGCGCAGCTGGATCTCCAGCACCGAGGGCGCCGGCCCGTTGCTGATGACCGTGCTCGCCCCCATCGTCACGGGCAGGTCCTCCCGCACCACGAACCGCACTTCGCGCATCCGGCGGCCCAGCAGCACGAACCGCCGGTGGAAGACCGTGTAGTCCGGAGCCGGGCCGGGACCGTTCAGCACGGTGGTTCCGGCCAGTTCCGCGGCGGTGCCGAGGGTGGCGATCCGCTCGACCCGAACGGTCAGCGCCTCCAGCACCTTCTGCTCGGCGGCGGTCAGGGCTCTGCTCACGCGTTCCTCCGTGTCCCGTTGCGCGAACCGGCCCTTCCGAGGGGGCGGTTCGCCCGGCGTTCTCCGAACGGCATGCTCCCGGGCGGCGATGGACAACGAATAAACACCGACCTCCGGAGGCCTCCCGCGGGCCGCCGGGACCGGGCCGGGTGGAGCGCGCCGCGCCGCCGGGGGTTCCGGACCGGAGGGCCGACGATCATATGATGTGCGCGATCACGGGCCCGGCCGGCCCACGCGAAACACGGGGGAACCTCATGTTCGGCATCATCAGACCCTGCCGCCACCGCCTCTCCGAGCGGTTGCAGGCGAGCTGGATGGCCCACCTCTGCGGGCTCTGCCTCGCCCTGCGGGACGACCACGGGCAGTTGGCGCGGACCGCCACCAACTACGACGGGCTGATCATCTCGGTGCTGGTCGAGGCCCAGGCCACCGCCGGGGCCGGGGCCGGGCGGCGGACCGCCGGGCCGTGCCCGCTGCGCGGCATGCGGACCGCCTCCGTCGCCCAGGGCGAGGGCGCCCGGCTGGCCGCCGCCGTCTCGCTGGCGCTCGCCTCGGTGAAGATCCGCGACCATGTCGAGGACCGCGACGGCGTCTTCGCCCGGCGGCCGGTGGCGGCGGGCGCCCGGGCGGTCACCCGGCGCTGGGACCGCCGCAGCGCGGGCAGCGCCTCGGTGGTCGGCTTCGACACCGCCGTCCTGCTGGACGCCGCCGCCCGGCAGGGCGAGTTGGAGCGCTCGCTGCCGACCGGCGGCTCGGTGCTGCTGGTCACCGAGCCCACCGAGACCGCCACCGCCGCCGCGTTCGCGCACACCGCCGCACTGGCCGGCCGCCCCGGCAACGCGGCACCGCTGGCCGAGGCCGGGCGGCTGTTCGGACGGCTCGCGCACCTGTTGGACGCCGCCGAGGACCAGGAGGCCGACGCCGCGAGCGGCGCCTGGAACCCGCTGAGCGCGACCGGCACCGACCGCGCCGAGGCCGAACGGCTCTGCCGGGACGCCGTGCACGGCATCCGGCTGGCCCTGCGGGACGTCGAACTGGCCGACCGCACCCTGGTGCACGTCCTGCTCGCGCACGAGACCGAGCGCGCCGTCGAGCGGGTCTTCGGCCGGGCCGGCCACACCGCCTGCCGGGTCGGGGCCGAAAACGGCGGCGGCACCCCGCTCGCCGCCAACCCGTACCAGGCGCCGCCGCAGCACGATCCGAACCAGGCCCCGCCGCAGGACCCCGGCGCGCCCGTCCCGCCGTGGGTGCCGCAGGGACCCGGCTTCACCCCGCCCGGCGGACCGCCGCCCAACCGCCGCAACCTGGTGGCCGGCTGCGCGGCCTGGGCGCTGATGGGCTGCACCTGCCAGCTGCTCTGCTGCGAGCACGACCACCCCTTCACCGGCGAGCGCCGCGAGGGCTTCTGCACCCGGCACGACTGCGGCAACTGCGGCGACTGCTGTGAGGCCTGCCAGTGCTGCGGGGACGGCTGCAGCTGCTGCAACGGCTGTTGCGACGGCTGTGACGGCTGCGGCTGCGACTGCTGAGCACCGCCCCCAGGTGGAGCCGGACCCGGCCGGACGGCGCCCCGGCCGCCGGGCCGGCTCCCCCTCGCGGCGTAGCGGAGGTCCACCGGCGGAGCGACGTGCCGGGGGGCACCACGAACCTAACGTGGCGTCATGTCGAAGAACCGATGGTGGCGTTCCGCCGCCCTGACGATCGTTTCCACCACCCTGGTCCTCTCCCTGGCCGGCCCTGCCACCGCCGCGACCGGCGCCGCTTCCGGCGCCGGCACCGTCGCCGCCGCCACGGCCGGGCCGCACGTCCCCGCACCGACCGCGCACCGGCCGATCGGGACGGCCTCCGCGCACCTGGTCGACACCGGCCGCCCCGACCCGTGGCGCGCCGACGCGCCGAACCGCGAGCTGATGGTCACCTTCTGGTACCCCGCGACCTCGCCGCGCGGCGCCCACGCGCCTTACATGTCGGCGGAGCTGTCCCGGGCGCTGTACGGCTTCGAGCAGCCCGCCGCGCTGCGCACCGGCGCGGTGGCCGACGCCCGGCCGGCCGCCGGACGGCACCCACTGGTCCTGCTCTCCCCCGGCTTCGGCCTGAGCCGCACCTCGCTCACCGCCCTCGGCGAGGAGCTGGCCGCACGCGGCTACGCGGTGGCCGCCGTCGACGCCACCTACGAGACCTCGGTGGAGTTCCCCGGCGGCCGGATGGAGTCCTGCCTGGCCTGCGGACAGGAGGGCACGGACCCGGAGTTCGGCGCCAAGTCCTCCCGCGCCCGGGCCGCCGACCTGCGCTTCGTGCTCGACCGGCTGACCGCGCCCGGGCGCGGCGGCCCGGTCCGCGGCCTGACCGTCGACGCCTCGCGGATCGGCGCCGCCGGACACTCCCTCGGCGGCGCCGCCGCCCTGGAGGCGATGCGCCAGGACCCGCGGATCAAGGCCGCCGCCAACCTGGACGGCAGCATCTGGATCCCGGCCGGCGACGACACCGGGCGGCCGGCCCTGCTGTTCAGCGCCGCCCTCGGTGGCTCACCGCAGGCCACCGAGAACTGGGAGGAGAACTGGAAGCGGTTCACCGGCCCCCGCTACTGGGTGGACCTGCCCGCCGCCGGGCACCTGTCGTTCTCCGACCAGCACTGGCTGGTCGACACCCTCCGCCTGCGTGACCAGCTACCGCCGGGGGCCTACCAGGAGAACTTCGGCACCCTCGCCGGCGGCCGCACCCTGGCCGCCACCCGCGCCTACCTGGGGGCGTTCTTCGACCGGCACCTGCTCGGCCGCCCCGCCCCGCTGCTGGACCGGCCCTCCCCCCGGTTCCCCGAGGTCCGCTTCGCCAAGTAGCCCGCCGGACACTGCACTTCGCCCGTAGTCGCCCGTCCGCGCGCCGCGCTGCCACAGCGGCAGCACCGCGACGCGCGCGGCCGGGCGGCACTCATCCCTCACGTCCCACCGCCCCCGGCACCCGGCGGTCGGCCGCCAGCGAGTCCTCCAGCCGGGCCAGCAGCACCCGGAACCGGTCCGCGTCCTCGGCCGTCATCCGGCCGCCCTCCACCGGGACCCGCACGCCCCGGTCCCCCGTCGTTCCCTCGTTCATGCCCCGACCCTAGGCCGTGACGATCAACACCGGATAAACGGAACGCCTCCTACGCGCGGCCCAGCACCCGGTCCACCGTGATCTCGATGACCACCCGGTCCGGGTTCACCCGCGGCTCGCGGTAGCGCTCGGCGTACCGCCGCTCCGCCTCCGCCACCGCCTCCGGCGCGTCCCGGACCACCGCGACGCCCTCCAGCGTCGACCAGCGCGCCCGGTCCACCTGGCAGACCGCCACCCGCTGCCCGCCCTCCCCGGCCTCCAGCACGTTGCGGACCTTCCGGCTGGTCCGGCTGCTGATCACCCGGGCGACCCCGCGTTCCGGCTCGAACGTCACCCCCACCGGCACCACGTGCGGCGACCCGTCCGGCCGCCGGGTGGTCAGGGTGGAGATGTGCCGCTCCCGCCAGAAGGCGAGGAAGGCGTCGTCGAGCGCGTGCGGATCATGGGCCATGCCCGCGATCGTACGTCCCCGGGCCCGGCGGC
>NZ_JBHVER010000055.1:0-41055 GCF_042802195.1 Kitasatospora sp. NPDC057500
CGGTCGCCCCGGCCGCCCCCCGGGCCGCCCCCCGCCCCCCCGGGCGGGGGGGGGGGGCCCGCGGGGGCGCCGGGGGGGCCCCCCCCCCCCCCCGCGCGGGGGGCGGCGCCGCGGCCGGGGGGGCGGGGGAGGGGTGGTCCGGTGGGGGAGTGCGCGCGCTTCCGGGCATCAACCTGGACCAGACCGCGCGCGCACGTCAAGGACCGTCGGAGGACCAAAGGAACGTCGCGGCAAGGCTTACGCGGACCTTAAGGTTCCGCCATGGACAAGGACTTGGACGGCACGGGCCCGGGCTCGGGCGCGGGCGACAGGGATCTGCGGATCGTCTTCCTCGGCGACTCGTTCACCCAGGGGGTCGGGGACCCGGAGTACCGCGGCTGGGTGGGCCGGGTGATGGCGGAGTGCTGGGCGGGGCTCGCGGCGGGGCCGGAGGGGGTGACGGTGTTCAACCTCGGTGTGCGGCGGAACACTTCGGCGGACGTGCTGGCCCGTTGCCGGGACGAGACGGCGGCCCGGGTGCTGCCGGGCGCGGACAACCGGCTGGTGCTGTCGGTGGGCAGCAACGACGCGGTGGAGGAGGGCGGACGGCCGCGGGTCGCGCCGGAGGAGTGCCTGGCCAATGTGGCCGCGTTGCTGGACGGGGCGCGCGAACGCGGCCTCGCGCCGCTGGTGGTGGGCCCGCCGCCGGTGGTCGGCGCCGGGACGCCGCACCTGGAGCGGCTGCTGGCGCTGGCCGACGGGATCGCCGGGACCTGTGCCGGGCGCGGGGTGCCGTTCATCGACGTGACCCGGGAGTTGGCGGCGGACCGGGTCTGGACGGCGGAGGCCCTGGCCGGGGACGGCGCGCATCCGGGGGCGGACGGGTACCGGCGGCTCGCGGGCCTGGTGCTGCGGGGCGGGTTCCGGAACTGGCTGACGGCCCATCACCCCCTGGTGGGAACGGGCTTGACCTAGAGCGCACTCGAAGGGGGAGGCTGTTCCCGTTGATCCGACCGCGGTCGGCGCCACCGGGGCCGACACCAGTGAGGAGTACGTCATGCGCAACGCCACGCTCGGCAGCGAGGGTCCCGAGGTCGGGGTCGTGGGCCTCGGCTGCATGGGGATGACCTGGGCCTACGACGTCCACAACCGTGACGACGGGAACTCGGTGCGGGTGATCCGGCAGGCGCTGGACCTCGGCGTCACGCTGATCGACACCTCCGACATCTACGGTCCCTACACCAACGAGGAGGTGGTCGGCGCCGCGCTGGCCGGACCGTACCGGGAGCGCGCGGTGCTCGCCACCAAGGTCGGCCTGGTGCCCGGCAACGCCGAGGAGCGGGTGCTGCGCAACGGGCGCCCCGAGCACATCCGGCGGTCCATCGACGACAGCCTGCGCCGGCTCGGCACCGACCACGTCGACCTGTACCAGCTGCACCGGATCGACCCCGAGGTGCCGGTGGAGGAGTCCTGGGGCGCGCTGGCCGAGGTGGTCGCGGCCGGAAAGGCGCGGCGGATCGGCCTGTCCGAGGTGACCGTCGAGGAGATCGAGCGCGCGCGGGCCGTCCACCCGGTGGCCTCGGTGCAGAACGAGCTGTCGCTCTGGACCAGGGACTCGCTCGCCGAGGTGCTGCCGTACACCGAGGAGCACGGGATCGCGTTCCTGCCGTTCTCCCCGCTCGGCCGCGGCTTCCTGACCGGCGGCATCACGTCCTTCGACGAGCTGCCGGCGGACGACTTCCGCCGCGGGCTGCCGCGCTTCCAGCAGGAGGCGCTGAAGACCAACCTGGCGCTGGTCGAGCGGGTGCGGGCGATCGCGGTGCGGCTCGGCGCGACGCCCGCGCAGGTGGCGCTCGCCTGGGTGCTGGCGCAGGGCCGGTACGTGCTGCCGATCCCGGGCACCAAGACGCCGAAGTACCTGGAGGAGAACGCGGCGGCGGCCGACCTGGTGCTCTCGCCGGCCGACCTCGCCGAGCTGGACGCGCTGCCGGCGGCGTCGGGCGAGCGGTACTGAGGGACCGGCGGCAGTGAGGGACCGGCAGCAGTGAGGGGCCGGCGGTGCTGAGCGGCTAGCGGCCCTGGATCCAGATCTGCTTGCGGCCGGTCTCGCCCGGTGCCCGGACCGGTGCGTCGACCACCCGGTCGAGCCGGAAGCCGAGCCGGCGGGCCACCGCGCCGCTGGCGGTGTTGGCCGGGTCGCAGTGGATCTCGACCCGGTGGATCCCGGGCAGGGCGAGTGCCGCCTCGGTGAGCGAGCGGGCGGCGGCGGTGGCGATGCCGCGGCGGCCGTGCTCGGCGCTCACCCAGTAGCCGATCTCCAGCGCGCCCGGGCCGATCCTGCCGTGCAGGCCGAACGAGCCGATCACCCGGCCCGGCTCGGCGTCCAGGCCGGCCAGGTAGATGAAATCGGTGCCGGCGTCCCAGGCGGCGACGCCGGCCGCGGTGAGCCGGGCGGTCCTGGCCGGGGTGGGCGCCTCGGCGGCCCACTCCAGCCAGGGCCGCAGATGGTCCAGGTTGGCCCGGACGGCGGTGTTGAGCGCGGGCGCCTGGGCCGGGGAGCGCCGCCGCAGGGTGATCCCCCCGGCCGGCCGCAGCAGTTCGGGCGGCCGGCCGGGAGTGGGTGCGCCGGGTGTGACTCGGACGGGTGCGCCGGGCGCGGTCGCGTCCCCGCACGGCGGCGGCATGACGTGATTCATGACAGCGATTATGTCGGCGTCCTGTACCTGTCACCACCGGCCGCCGCCGCGCGGCGGGCCCGTCCGGGGGCGCGTCAGAGCCGGATCAGCACCTCGTCGAGATCCTTGCGCCGCAGGTCCGGCACGCGCGCCCCCTCGGCCGGGTAGCCGACCGGGATGACGTAGGCGGCCCGCTCCTCCTGCGGCCGCTCGCACACCTCGTTGAGGAACTTCATCGGGCTCGGCGTGTGCGTGAGGGTGGCCAGACCCGCCTGGTGCAGCGAGGAGAGCAGCAGGCCGACCGCGATCCCCACCGACTCCTTGGTGTAGTACGGACGCGGCGAGTGGGGGCCCTTGTGCACCTCGAAGACGACGATCACCGCGGGCGCGTCCTCCAGGAACGGCTTGCGCCAGTCGGTGCCGATCGGCGCCAGCGCGGCCAGCCACTCCTCGGAGGCCCGGTGCGCGTAGAACTCGCGCTCCTCGGCCTCGGCGGCCTCGCGGAGCCGGCTCTTGCGCTCCGGATCGGTGATCACCACGAACCGCCAGGGCTGCACGTGAGCGCCGCTCGGTGCGGTGTTGGCGGTGCGGATGGCCCACTCGACCACGCCGTCCGGGATCGGGCGGGTCGAGTAGTCGCGGACGGTCCGGCGCTGGTCCATCACGTCGTGGAAAGCCTTGCTGCGGGCCTCGGCCTCGTGGGCGGGCACGGTCATGGGGGTGAGCGGGACGGTCGGGTGGGACACGTCTGCCACCGCGCTGTCGAGCGCTGTGCTGTCAACCATGGGCGACAGCACAGCACATGACGGCGGGCCGGGGAAGAGGTCTGGACCTCGTCTCCCGGCCCGCCCGCCGTGTGACCGCCTACAGTTCGCGGACCCGGCCGCCGCCGACCTCGATCCGCCGGTTCACCGCGACCGTGTCCAGCATCCGCCGGTCGTGGGTGACCAGCAGCAGCGTGCCGGTGTACGAGGCCAGCGCCGACTCCAGCTGCTCGATCGCGGGCAGGTCCAGGTGGTTGGTGGGCTCGTCCAGCACCAGCAGGTTCACCCCGCGCGCCTGGAGCAGCGCCAGCGCCGCCCTGGTCCGCTCGCCGGGGGAGAGGGTGTCGGCCGGGCGCAGCACGTGCACCGCCTTCAGGCCGAACTTGGCCAGCAGGGTGCGCACCTCCTCCGGCGCGAGCTCCGGGACGGCGGCGGCGAACGCCTCCAGCAGCGGCTCCCCGCCCAGGAACAATCCGCGCGCCTGGTCGACCTCGCCGACCACCACGCCGGAGCCCAGCACGGCACTGCCCGAGTCGAGGTCCAGCCGGCCGAGCAGGGCGGCCAGCAGGGTGGACTTGCCCGCGCCGTTGGCGCCGGTGATGGCCACCCGGTCCGCCCAGTCGATCTGGAGGTCCACCGGGCCGAGCGTGAAGTCGCCGCGCCGGGCGGTGGCCGCGCGCAGGGTGGCGACCACCGAGCCGGAGCGCGGCGCGGCGGCGATCTCCATCCGCAGCTCCCACTCCTTGCGCGGCTCCTCGACCACGTCCAGCCGCTCGATCATCCGCTGCGTCTGGCGGGCCTTGGCGGCCTGCTTCTCGGTGGACTCGGTGCGCATCGCGCGCCCGATCTTGTCGTTGTCGTTGGACTTGCGGCGGGCGTTGCGGACGCCGTTCTCCATCCAGCCGCGCTGCATCCGGGCCCGGGCCTCCAGACCCGCCTTGGTGTCGGCGTACTCCTCGTACTCCTCGCGGGCGTGCCGGCGGGCGGTGGCGCGCTCCTCCAGGTACGCCTCGTAGCCGCCGCCGTAGAGGTTGACCCGGTGCTGGTGCAGGTCCAGCTCCAGCACCTTGGTCACGGTGCGGGCCAGGAACTCGCGGTCGTGGCTGATCACCACGGTGCCCGCGCGCAGGCCCTTGACGAAGGCCTCCAGCCGCTCCAGGCCGTCCAGGTCGAGGTCGTTGGTGGGTTCGTCGAGCAGGAAGACGTCGTAGCGGGAGAGCAGCAGCGAGGCGAGGCCGGCCCGGGCCGCCTGGCCGCCGGAGAGGGCGGTCATCGGCAGGTCCAGGGAGACCTTGAGGCCGAGCGAGTCGGCGACCTCCTCGGCCCGCTCCTCCAGGTCGGCGCCGCCGAGCTCCAGCCAGCGGTCCAGGCTCGTGGCGTAGGCGTCGTCGGCGCCGGGTGCGCCGTCGACCAGGCCCTGGGTGGCCTCGTCCAGAGCGGCCTGCGCGGCGGCCACGCCGGTGCGGCGGGCCAGGAAGTCGCGGACCGACTCGTCCGGGCGGCGCTCGGGCTCCTGCGGGAGGTGGCCGACGTTGGCGGTGGCCGGGCTGAGCCGCAGCGAACCGCCCTCCGGGGTGTCCAGGCCGGCCAGCAGCCGCAGCAGGGTGGACTTGCCGGCTCCGTTGACGCCGACCAGGCCGATCACGTCGCCGGGGGCGACGACCAGGTCCAGGCCGGAGAAGAGGGTGCGGTCGCCGTGGCCGGCGGCGAGGTCCTTGACGACGAGTGTGGCGCTCATGATGCCCCGATTCTAGGCGGGCGGACGCGGATGCCGCCGGGGGCGGTGCCGTGCAGCGGTGCTGCCCACCCGCCCACTCCGCCGGGGCGGGCCCGTGCACCGCCCCGGCGGAGTGGGTTCAGCGCGTGACCGGGGTCACTTGGTCTTCTTCGAGAAGTAGTCCAGCGCGTGCTGGGCGACGTCGTCCAGGTACGGGCCGGCCTCCCAGGTGTTGTCGAAGCCTCCGATGGAGGTGTCCGACACCAGCACCTGCTTGCCGTCCCTGGTGGTGAACCAGCCGCCGCCGCTGTCGCCGCCGGTGCCGTTGCAGCCGGTCATCAGCATGGTCGGGCGGGCCGGGTCGATGGAGCGGCGGGCGGGCTTGCCGGCCTCGCAGCGCTCCAGCTCCATGCCGTCGAACGGCTTGCCGGCCGGGTAGCCGTAGGTGCTCACGGTGGTGATCTGCTCGCGCGGGGCGTTGAACCAGACCGGCACCGAGCCGCCGACGACCTCCTCCAGCGACTTGCCGCTGCCGTCCGGGTTGGCCACCCTGAGGATGCCGAAGTCGTACTGGCTCCACGGGCCGCCGTTCTGCGGGTCCGCCTCGGCCGCCCACTGCGGCGAGATCATGCCCGCGACGGCACCCCACTCGCCGTACGGCTCGGCGTCGGCGAGCGAGCCCCGCTTGCCGGCGCTGACCGCGCCGCTGCTGTTGAAGGCCGGGGCGAAGGTGATGTTGGTGTGGTACTTGCCGCCCTTTCCGCCGTGCAGGCAGTGGCTGGCCGTCCAGACCAGGTTGCTGCGGCCCGGGTTGGCCGGGTCGGACACGACGGTGCCGGAGCAGACGTAGTCCTGGTTGCCGTCCTGGAAGAACAGCTTGCCGTTGACGTGGGCCGGCTTGGCGTACGGGTGCGGGACGGGCTTCATCTCGACCGGTTTCGGCTGCGGGTCGTTCTGGCCGCCCCCGGTGCCCCCGGTGCCCCCGGTGCCCCCGGGCTGGGCCGGGGACGCGCCGGTCGGCGGGGCCGTCGGGGCCGCCGACGTCGGCTGGGCGGTGGGCGGCGTGCTGGGCTGCGCGGTGGGCGGGCTGCCCGGGCCCGGCTTGGCCGGCTTGGCCTTGAGGATCTTCTGCAGGTCCCAGAAGCCCTTGACCGCCGGGGTGATGACGTTCTGCTGGGCCCACTCGTCCCAGTCGTCGAAGCTCCACTTCTTGAGCTCGTCGGCGCTCGGCAGCTTGATCGGCGGCAGACCGCCCGGCTTGCCGGTGGAGTCCGGGGCGGCCGCGGTGGTCGCGCCGGTCGGACCGCCGGACGGGGCGGCGACCGGGTCGCTGTTCTCCGGGCCGCACGCGGTCGCGACGACCATGGTCAGCGCCACGGCGGAGGCGCCCAGCGCGGCACGCGTCGCCCGGGATATCGGTGACATGTTTTCAGTTCCCCCTGTGAATGCACGCCACAGCCGCGGATGTCGAGCGGGTGGCAGGGGAGGAGTCTGCCACGAGCGGCGGACGCCCTCCGTCCCGCGGGCCGGTCCGGGGCGCGGCTGTCACCGGATCGGCACGTGATCGGCACCGGAAAAACCGGTTGCACGTCACCGGGCGCCTCCGTAGCGTGATGCCCGTCACCCGCCAGAACAGGAGCAGGCCCTTGATCTACTGAGGTCCCGAGACACCGCCCCCGCCGCACCGCAGCCATGGCACCGGCCCTTTGCCGACCATGCCGCTGCCCGCGGTCCGTGAGTGTGCGCGTGCCCGACCTCAGTGGTGAGCCGGCCCGGCGTCCCCGTCACTGCGACGACCCCGGCCCCCACCTCCCGGTCCCACCCGCACCCGCGGTGTCTCCCCGTGTTGTTCCACGACCACGTCGGCGACCTCCGGGAGGCTTTCCATGGCACAACCCACCACCTCACTCCTCTGCACCGACCTCTCCTTCGAGTGGCCGGACGGCAGGCCCGTCCTCGACGGCTTCCACCTCGCCGTCGGGCCCGGCCGCACCGGGCTGATCGGGCTCAACGGCGCGGGCAAGTCCACCCTGCTGCGCCTGCTGGCGGGCGAACTCACCCCCACCTCGGGCGCCGTCAGGGCCGCCGGTGAGATCGGCTACCTGCCCCAGGGCCTCACCCTGGACACCGGACTGCGGGTCGACGAGGCGCTCGGCGTCCGGGCCGCCCGCGAGGCCCTGCACGCCATCGAGTCCGGCTCCACCGACCAGCGGCACTTCGACGCGGTCGGCGACGACTGGGACGTCGAGGAGCGCGCCCGCGCGCTGCTCGACCGGCTCGGTCTGCAGCGGCTCGGCCTCGACCGCACCACCGGCGAACTCTCCGGCGGCGAGGCCGTCCTGCTGCGGCTGGCCGCCCTGCTGCTGCGCCGCCCCGACGTCCTGCTGCTCGACGAGCCGACCAACAACCTCGACCGGTCCGCCCGCGCGCGGCTCTACGAGACGGTGGCCGGCTGGGGCGGCGTGATGGTGATCGTCAGCCACGACCGCGAACTGCTCCAGCACGTCGACCAGATCGCCGAGCTGAGGGACGGCCAGGTCAGCTGGTACGGCGGCAACTTCGCCGAGTACGAGCGGACCGTCGCCGCCCAGCAGGAGACCGCCGAGCGGCTGCTGCGCAACGCCGAGGCCGACGTCCAGCGCCAGAAACGGGACCTGGCCGAGGCCCGGATGCGGCTGGACCGCAGCGCCAGCTACGGCCGGAAGCGCTCGATCACCCGCAACGACCCGCACATCGTCGCCGGCAAGCTCAAACGCCAGGGCCAGGAGACCGCGGGCCGGCTCCAGGGCATGCACACCGAACGGCTGGAGGAGGCCAGGCGCAAGCTGACCGTCGCCGAGGAGGCCGTCCGGGACGACGCCGAGATCCGGATCGACCTGCCGCGCACCGCCGTGCCGGCCGGACGCACCGTGCTCACCCTGGACAAGGTCCGGCTGCCGTACGGCATCACCGCCGACCTCGACCTGCGCGGGCCCGAGCGGATCGCCCTGGTCGGCCGCAACGGCGCGGGCAAGTCGACCCTGCTGCGTGCCATCGCCGGCGAACTCGCCCCGCTGCGGGGAGAGGTCGTCACCCCGGTGCCGCTGCGCCACCTCCCGCAGCGGCTCGACCTGCTCGACGACGAGCTGACCGTCGTGGGCAACGTCAAGCTGTTCGCGCCCGGCGCGGGGGACAACGCGATCCGGGCCCGGCTGGCCCGGTTCCTGTTCCGCGGCGGGCGGGCCGACCAGCCGGCCGGCACGCTCTCCGGCGGGGAGCGGTTCCGCGCCACCCTGGCCGCGCTGCTGCTGGCCGACCCGCCGCCGCAACTGCTGCTGCTCGACGAGCCGACCAACAACCTCGACCTGGCCAGCGTCCGCCAGCTCACCCAGGCGCTCGCCGCCTACCAGGGCGCGCTGATCGTCGCCAGCCACGACGTGCCGTTCCTGCGCGGGTTGGGCGTCACCCGCTGGCTGGAGCTGGACGGCGAGCTGAGGGCGGTGGATCCGATGTGATCAGCGGGGGCCGGTCCCGGTGGCGAGCAGTCGCCGGGCCTCGGTCAGGGCGGAGTCCTTCAGCCCGGCCAGCTCCTCCTTCGTGAAGACCGGGGTCCGGACGTCCGGCGGGATGCCCGGTCCGTCGAAGGTGGTGCCGGCCGGAGTGAGGAACTTCTCGTTCGGCAGGATGGCCAGGAGCTCGGCCGAGAGCGGCTTGAACATGATGTCGGAGAACACGCCCTGGGTGTTCTCGCCGATCCGGACCGGCGCCGGGCGCCGTTGCATCAGCGCCTGGGTGAAGGTCTCGCCCGCGCTCACCGTCGAGCCGGCGGTGAGCAGGGCGACCGGCCCGGTGTAGCGGGTCGTCCCGGCGGCCGGGCGGACCACGCTCGGCTGGGGCGCGGTGAAGCGGGTCGGGTCGGCCGGGTCGTTGCGGGCCACCTTGCGGTAGGCGAGGAAGGGCCGGTCGGTGAGCCGGGAGGCGATCCGCAGCCCCAGCTCGTCCGAGCCGCCGCCGTTCAGCCGGAGGTCGATCACCAGGCCGTTCAGCCGCTCGGGGTGGGCCAGCAGCAGGTCCAGCGCCCTGTCCAGCTCGGCCGCGTGGTCCTGGTAGGGGCCGTCGTCGACGTACCCGTCGAAGCCGCTCACCCGCAGGTAGCCGATGCCGCCGGGGAGTTCGCCGACGCCCAGCCGGCCGAGGCCGAAGGTCTGCTCGGGTGCGAGGAGTTGGGCGGCAACCGCCCGGCCCGCCTGCTCCCGCAGCTCGTCGGTCGGCTCCTCGGTGCCCGGGCGCAGTCCGCCGAAGACGAGGTCGTACCCGCCGTCGGCCGCCTTGCGGGCCAGCGCGGTGTGCGCGTCGCCGAGGGGTTCCAGGAGGCCCTTGATGATCCCCTCAAGTCCGGCGGTGTCGGTCTGCGGGGTGATGGTCGCCCGCGCCGCCGCGCCCTTGGCGTGCCAGTCGATGCCCTTGGCGGCGAAGAAGGGGTAGTTCTCCTCGAAGGTCGCCCAGAACCGGTCGAAGACCGCGAGCGCGTCCTGCGGCGCCGGTTGCGTGCACCGGGCCGGCAGCCCGCCGGGCAGCCGGGACAGGTTCTTGGTCGCGGTGGCGCCGTCGTCCTCGTACACCGCCCGGTCGCGGCCCCGGGGCGTGACGGTCAGCTCGCCGTACCCCTTGCCGGGCAGGCCGTAGCGGACGGCGCCGCCGGGCCCGGGGCTGCCGACCTGCACGCCGCCGAGGAACCCCGGGGTGCAGCTGATCCGGGTCACGTCGTACGTGGTGAAGGAGGTTCCGTGGATCTCCATGATCGTGCCGTAGCCGTCCGTCTGCCAGACGCCCTCCAGCCGGTTGACGCCCGGCCGCTCCGCCGCACCGTCCCCGTCCGTCGCCGCACCGGCCGCACCCACGGTTCCCGCCGTGACCGCGAGCGCGACCGCCGCGATCCCCGCCGCCCTGGCCGTCGCCCCGGCCGCAGTCCTGGCCGTCGACTTCCTCTGCCCCATACCCATGCCGTCCGCCGTGCCTCCAGGTCCGGGCCTCCCCCGCGGAACCCCTCCGCCGCCCACGGGTCGACGGTACGAGCCGGTGCGGCCGTGGCACGTCAGCCTGCGGAGCGGTCCGCACCGCGACCGTGGAGGTACGCCGGGAAGACCCGGCTCCGACCGGCGGCGTACGCGCTCCCGGAGCGGTGTCGGGGTCGGCGGCTCGGTGTCCAACTCCCGTGCGCTCCAGTACCATCGGCGCCATGCCAGCCCTCAACATCGAGTACACGGAGCACGAACTCGCCGCCATCCGCGAGGCGGCCGCCGCCGACGGCAAGAGCGTCAAGGCGTATGTGCACGACCTGAGTGTGCGGGAGCAGCAGCGCCGGGTGTTCGTCTCCCACGCGGTGGCGTTCTGGAACGCGCACCGCGAGGAGTTCGACCGGGAGTTCCCGGAGGACGCGCCGGCCGCCTGAGCGGGCGTGCGACGGGGGCCGCGATGATGCTGCTGCGAGTCGATCTGCGCTGGCTGCTCGACGTCCAGGAGCTGGCCTCGCCCGAGGACCTCAGCGTGCGGGACTACTCGGCGCTCCAGGCGGCCGTCGCGCGGCACCGGGTGAACACCGCGCAGCTCGGCCACGACGCCGATCCGGCCTGGTGCGCGGCCACCCTGATGCACACGATCGTGCTGCTGCGCCCGCTCCCGGTGCGCAACAACCTGTACGCCTGCATGACGACGGCCGCGTACATGCACGCGGCCGGCGAGGGCATCGACCCGCCGTACGGGGCTCTGGTGGAGCTGGCCCGGGGCATCGCCGACGGGCGGGCGGACGTGTTCGCGGCGGCCGACCGGATCCGGTCGTGGCGGATCTGAGCGCAGGCGGGCCCGGACCGGGCCCTGACCGGGCGGCCGGCCGCCGGCGGGGAGGGGGCGGTCAGGCCCCGGCGGGGACGGGGCCGCGGTGCAGCCGGGCGCGGACCAGCGTGCCCAGCCGGTCCAGGCCGACCACGGCGGCGCCCAGCGCGGTGAACTCGACCGTCAGCAGCGCGATCTGGCCCCAGACGTAGCCGTACCCCTCGGTGGTCGGGTCGAAGAAGAAGTACGGGTACGGCAGCGGGTAGTTGGAGAACAGCGCGTTGCGGAGGAGCACCACCGCCGCGTAGCCGAGCGGGAAGGTGAGCCAGAGCGGGATGTCCCGCCAGGCGGAGGCGTTGCGCGGCCTGAACACCAGCCAGTCGGCGATCACCAGTGCCGGGGTGACGTAGTGCAGGAAGAACGACGACCAGTGCTGGAGTTTGTCCGGACCGTCGAAGAGGCCGGGCAGCGGGTTGGCGCCGTGCTCCAGCAGGATGTGCGAGACCAGGCCGGTGATCAGGATGTACAGGGTGGCGGCGCCGCGCAGCCGGGGCGCGGGGGCGTCGGTGGTGCCGCGCTTGAGCATCCAGTAGACGGCGCCGGCGAAGTAGCCGAGCACGATCACATTGCTCTCGATGGTGAAGTACACCAGCGGTGCGGTCTGCAGGGTCAGGCCGAGGCCTGCCGAGAGCACGATGCCGGCGCGCCACCAGAGCGCCGGGCCGGTCCGGACTGACATGCGGTCACCAGTTCGTTTCAGGCGATACGGGAGGTATCGGACGGTCGGAGGGGAAGGGCCGCACTCTACCCGTCGGTGGGACGTGAACGAAAGAATCGTTCCTGCCCACTGCTGAGCCCCGGGTTCAGCCCGGCAGCACGAACCCCGACTCGTACGCCGCGATCACCGCCTGGGTGCGGTCCCGCGCGCCCAGCTTGGCCAGTACGCCGCCGACGTGCGTCTTCACCGTCTCCTGGCTGAGCACCAGCCTGGCGGCGATCTCCCCGTTGCTGAGCCCGGTCGCCATCAGCCGCAGCACCTGCCCCTCGCGCTCGGTGAGCCGCCCGATCGGGCCGCGTTCGGGGGCCGGGCGGTCGGCCCGCGCGGCCGGCGCCGTGTGCCGCAGGGCCAGTTCGCGCACGGCCGCCGGGAACAGCAGCGAGTCCCCGCGCGCGATCAGCCGCACCGCCTGCACCATCTCCTCGGCCCGCGCCCGCTTCAGCAGGAACCCGGCCGCCCCCGCCCGCAGCGCGTCGTACACGTGGTCGTCGTGCTCGAAGGTGGTGACCACCAGGATCCGCGGCGGCTCGGCCATCCCGGCGAGCAGCTGCTCGGTGGCCCGGATGCCGTCGATCCCCGGCATCCGGACGTCCATCAGCACCACGTCCGGCCGCAGCTCGCGCACCAGCGGCACCACCTCGGCGCCGTCGGCCGCCTCGCCGACCACGGTGAGGTCCGGCTCGGCCTCGATCACCACCCGCAGGCCGGTGCGCACCAGCCGCTCGTCGTCGGCGATCACCACCCGGACCGGCCCGCCGGCCGTACTGCCCGTCCCGTCTGCGACGTTCCCGTTCCCGTTCCCGTTGCCGCTTGCGTTGCCATTGCCGTTCCCGTTCACCGCTCTCCTCCCATGGGCAGCCAGACGGCCAGCCGCCACGTCGTCCCGTCGTCCACCGGCCCGGCCTCGCAGCCGCCGCGCAGTGCCGTCGCGCGCTCGCCGATCCCGCGCAGCCCGCGCCCGCCGCCGGGCCGGCCGGGCCGCGAGCGGCCGAGCGGGTTGGTCAGTTCGATCTCCAGCCGCCCGCCGGCCGGGGCGATCCGCAGCCGGGCGGGCACGGGGCCGGCCGCGCCGGCGTGCCGCAGCACATTGGTCAGGCCCTCCTGGACGATCCGGTAGGCCTCGCGGGAGAGCGCGGCCGGCAGCCGGTCCAGCCCGGGGGCCACCTCGGCGTCCACCGCCAGCCCGGTGCGGGCCAGCTGCCGAAGCAGGTCGTCCAGTGCGCCGAGGGTCGGTCCGGCGGGGCCGGCCGTGTCGCCGTCCTCCTCACGGAGCAGTCCCAGCACCGCGTCCAGTTCGGCGACGGCGTCGCGCGCGGTCTCCTCGATGGCGGCCAGCGCCTCCGCCGCGAACCCCGGGTCGGAGCGCAGCACCCGGGCGGCGGCCGAGGCCTGGATGCCGACGGCGCTCAGCGCGTGGCCGACCGAGTCGTGCAGTTCGCGGGCCAGCCGGTTGCGCTGGGCGAGCACGGCGGCCCGCCGTTCGGCGGCCGCCAGCCGCTCGTCCGGGGTCGGGCCGAGCAGCACGGGCGCCCACCGCGCCAGCAGCGCGCCGAGGCCGGCGCTGGTGCCGACGATCAGCGCCAGCAGCGCGCCGCCCAGCAACGAGCCCGGCAGCCACCCCGGCAGGCCCTGCTCCTCCCAGAACCGCACCATCTCCTCGAAACCGGTCGGCCGGAGGATCAGCACGACGGCGAACGGCACACCGGCCAGCGTCATCCCGCTGACGATGCCGCCGAACAGCAGGTGCAGCACGAACCACCCGGCCGTCCGCCGCCGGGCCGCCCAGGACCGGGCCGGGCCGGTCACCACCTCCGCCGCCCGCCGGGGCGCGCACAGCGCACGCGCGGCCACCCCCTCCAGCGCCCGGACGGTCGGGACCAGGGCGGTGACGGCGGCCATCGGGAGCGAGGCGGCGAGCGCGGCGAAGTAGAGCAGGACCTGCACCAGCGGGCCCTTGCGCGGGTCCAGCGAGCCCAGGAGGACCGTCGACAGCATCCAGTACGGCATCAGCAGCGCGCCGCCGAGCACCAGGTGCACCCAGCGCCGCCGGGCGCGGCGCCCGAGCAGGGCGCCCGCCGCCCGTCGCAGCGCGCCGCCGCCCCGGTCCCGCTCCCGACCCGCCCCCGTGATCATTCCGCCGACTCTACGTCAGGGTCCTCGGCCCGGACGACGGTCGCCGCCGCCCAGGCGGTGTCCGGGACGGCACCCCGCGCCGCCCGCTCGGCCAGCGCGACCGCGCCCACCGCCAGCACCAGCAGCCCGGTCACCACCTGTGCCGCCTCCACCAGCGGCAGCAGCCCCGGCACCGCTTCGCGCGGGTCGACGGAGGCCGTGACGGACGTGCCGTGCGCCACCAACTGCCAGGAGCCCCAGGCGAACACCGACCCGGCCGCCGTCCACACCACCGCCAGCGGCCCGCGCAGCCGCCACCCCGGCCGGCACCGGAACACCAGCACCAGCAGCGCCGCCACCGCGGCCACCGCCATCACCGCCGTCACCGCGTCCATGATCACCGTGTTCCGGCCGCGCTGGTCCAGCCACGCCAGTGGCAGCCCCGCGGACCCGCCGAGCGCCCAGTACAGCCGGGCCGCCGCGACCCCTGCCGCGAGCAGCGCGGCGACGCCCGCGAACGCCCGCTGGGTGGTCAGCGTGGCGGAGTGCGGCAGGTCGCCGATCCGGTCGCGGCGCAGCAGCCCGCCCCAGCGTTCCCACGCGTACAGCAGGAACCCGGTGATCAGCGCCAGCCCCTGGGCGGCGAATCCGCCGTAGACCAGGGTGAACACCCAGCCGCTCGGCCCGTCGTCGTCCTGAGCGGCCTGCTGCTCCGGGCCGAGCACCAGGGCGGAGAGCATGGAGAGCGGCAGGGCGACCAGGATGGTGCCGAGCAGGCCGGTCGCGACCCACATCGGGAAGGCCAGCAGCCCGGCCGGCACCCGCCGCCCCCACGGCCGGACGAACGCGAGCGCCAGGAGGACGGCGACGGCGTCCATGCCGAAGGTGAGCAGGTTGACGAGCCACAGGTCGTCCATGGCCCCGGCGTCGCCGACCCCCACCGGGTGGCCGGTGAGCCAGAGCAGTTTGAGGGTCAGGTAGGGCACGGTCGCCGCGACGGCCACCGAGGCCGCCGCGGTCCGCAGCCGGCCGACGGGCGCGGGCGGGTCGGTGGACGGGACGGTGGGCGCGGGCGGATCGGCGGGAAGGAGCGGCGGTGTCGAGGTCATGCCCCCACGCTCCCGCGCCCCGCCCGCCGGCACGTCCTCCGGCAACCCGATCCGCCTCCCCCGCCGGGGTGAACCGGAGGAGGAGGCGGCGGTCCTCGGGGAGGAGGGGGCGGCTAGGGGACGATCGGCTCGCAGCCGATCGCCTTGCCGGCGGCGGTGAGGAACTGCGTCCAGACCGCCTCGGTGTCGGGCAGCAGGTGCCGTTCCCTGAGGGCCGGTGCCGGGCGCTGTTCGTAGTGGAAGTACGTCTTCCGGCCCTGGCAGAGGGCCACCACGTCCTCGTTCGAGCTGCCGGTCCACGTGCTCCGCCCGAACGCCGTGGAACGCTCCCCTTCCGGCGGGAGGTCCAGCATCCGGGGCTCGGTGACGACGATGAACGATGCCACGAGGTCCCCGGACGGCTTGTCGGTCACGTCGCAGGACCAGATGGGCGAGAAAGCCGTGGTGGCCTGCTGGCGGTACCACTCGTCATGGTTCGCGTCGGGTGCTTTGGTGACCGCCATGCCGGGCAGGCCGCAGAGGTTCCCCCAGTCGACCGGCTGCTCGGCGCCCGCCGGGGACAGCGTCTTCGGCGCGGGCGGCGTGCTGCCGCAGTTGCGGTCCTTCGCGGCGAGACCGGCGAGCTCGACGGCGAGCCGGGCGATGCCTTCCGCGTTGTCGCCGTCCTCTCCGTTGTGGCCGGTTCCGACCGACGCCTGCAAGCCGGTGGGGCAGCCCTCCGGGAGCAGCGCCCACGCGCCGCCCGGAGTCACCGCACCCACCGCACCATGCTCGGCGAAGAGCCGTGCCCCCGGGCGGGATTCGGCGTGTACGCTCCGGCTCACGGAGAGCCCGAACGAGACGCTCTGCTCGGTGTCCCCGAACAGCCCGAAGCTCACCGTGGCGGCGCAGTGCTGCAGCGGGTCGACGGCGGTGGGGGAGTAGCCGGGGGACTTCTCCTCGCTGATCCGCCCCGGCCCCAGCGCGGCGTGGACGGCGTCGGCGCTCGCCGCGCCCCCGCACACGCTGTCCGGTCCGAATACGTTGGTGAACCTGAGCAGCAGCAGCCCCGCCACCCCGGCCGTGATGGCCAGCAGCACGCCGGCCGCCCGCAGCCGTAGCGCCCGGGTGGTGAAGCCGCGCTTGGAGAGCGCCGTGTCGACCTGCTCGCTCAGGGGCCGGTGCTCGTTCGTCGGTTCGTTCATCAGTCCCGTCCGAGTGCCTGGCGGTGGGCGTTGTCGACGCCGGTCTGGTAGCTCTTGTCGACTTCGTTCAGCAGCGCCGTGGTGACGCCGCCGGTGGCGTCGACCTCGTGCAGCGGGATCCCCGCGGCCTGGGCGCGCCCCCGGATCATCGCCTTGAGCTGCTCGTCGCCGGCTCGGAAGGCGTCGGAGATCTGTGCGGCGGCCTCCCGATCATTTTTGGTGATGATCTCATTGGCGTGGGCGGCGGTGCCGATGTCGACCAGTCGCTGAGCCACGTCGCCCACCACGGGGATGGGCGTGAGCGGAGCGCCGATCACGTGGTACTGCATCTTGGAGGTCCAGTTGGCGCGGAAGTTCTGGTCGTCCCGGTGGTCGTCGATGACGTCGGTACGCACGCCGCTGAGCGCGCCCATCACCTCGGCCGCCTCGTGCGCGAAGCCCTCGATCCGGTGGTTGGGACGGCCCGTGCCATCCGGTTGGAAGGCCTCGTCCGGATACCCCTCCAACCGACGGGCGATCTCCTCGGTCTCGGCGCGGGTGATGGGCTGGAACGCCTCGGGGTCCTCGGCGACACCGCGGATGACACGCAGCATCTGGTCCTGCCTGATGGTGAGCCCGCTGGTCTCCGAGGTGCCGCCGGTCTCCTTGCCGAGGATCTCGTAGGTGTCCGGGGCGTAGTCGGCGATCATCTCGCCGAGCGGCCGGCGCAGCGCGGCGGGCAGCTCGTTCTCGTGGCCGGCCCTGTCGCCGCCGAAGTGGTTGACGGTCTCGGACATGATCCGGGCCATCGCCTCGTCGTGCGGGCGGACCGGCGGCTGGTTGCCGTGCGGGTCGCGGCCGGTGGTGGCGGCCTGGAGCGCGTCACCGAAGGCGCCGCGCGAGGTGTCCCGGGCCAGGGAATCGGTCTGCTGGTGCTCGTAGCCCTGGTTGGGCCACTGGCGGTCCTTGAGCAGGTAGTCGAGGTTCTTGTTGGCGCCGGGGTCGAGGAACTCCTTGGAGGCCTCCGGGTTGTGGCTCATCGCCTTCATCAGCCCGCGCATCGGGTCGCCCTGCCGGCCGGTGACGGCCGAGTAGTCGGGGCCCCAGAGCTCCTCGCCCTTGAGCGCGCTGGTGCGCTCGTAGTCGACCAGGTCGTTTCCGACCTTGGTCAGGAACGGCTTGTCGAAGTCGCCCCCGGCGCCCATCAGCTCGGTGAGCGCCCGGTAGTTGTCGTTGTACCCGGCCGCCGACCCGCCCGGCTTGCGGGCGGCCTTGAGCAGGTCGTCCTCCCAGGACCTGCCCATGCCGCCGTCCTTGGTGGCGGTGGCGAGCACCTGGCCGAGGCCGGCGTGGACGTCCTGGTACTGCTGGGCGTTGTGGTTGCCGCGGCCGAGGTCGCCGTAGACCTTGGCGTAGTCGAGCAGCGCCTCGGGGCCGCCGTGGCCGCCGGCGTTGAGGCTGTTGAGCAGGGTGGTGGAGAACTCCTTGGAACCGGAGTTGGCGGCCAGCAGGCTCTGCAACTGCTGGAGTTCGCTGTCGGAGAGGCTGCCGCCCTTGGTCAGCAGGTCGTTGGCGCGCCGGGCGTCGGCGGTGTCGCCGCCGCCGTAGGGCTTGGCGTTGAAGGCGGTGGTGCTGCTGCCGACGTCGCTCTGCAGGGCGACGGCGGCGCTCCGGTCGGCGGCGGTGGCCTGCTGCACGGCCTTGGTGAGCCGGGCGGATATCGCCTCCGCCTTGACCTTCATCTCCTCGTCGTACTTCTTGACCGCCGGGCCGGCGTCGGGGTCGTTGCGTGCGCCGGGCATCGGCGGCCAGCGGACCTCGCCGTCGGCGCTGACGGTCATGGTCTGGCTCTCGGCGTCGTGGATCGCCGTGTCGAGGGCCCTGCGGGCGGCGGTGAACTCGGCGGCCGCGTCGCGGATGATCGCGGCGAGCGCCTTGGCCACCGCGGCGGCCTGGGTGACGTCGGTGTCGACGCCCTTGAGGGCGGCACCCGCCCGGACGGCGGCGGGACCCTCCCAGCCGGCCCGCTGCGGGGTGCCGGTGAGGTCGCGGGAGACCCGCGAGTCGAGCGCGTCGAGGGCCGTGGCCATCGAGGTCCAGGCTTCGGCGGTCTCGGTGACGCCGGCGAAGTCGGCCTCGTGGAGCTCCTTGAAGGACACCATGGGGGTTGCTCCTCTCCGCTCAGCGGCCGGGGCGGCCGAGCTGCCCGACGACGGACGTCTCGTTGGACTGGTAGGCGCGCTGGGTGGCGTCCAGGTTGTCGGCGGTGCCGGTCAGCTTGTCGTGCAGGGTCTTGCACTGCTGGAGCCAGCGCTCGGTGGAGCCGGTGAGCGCGCCGCCGAAGGCGAAGCCGCGGATCCTCCCGGCGGCGGTGGAGGCGTGCTCGGAGAGGTTGTTGCCGCCCCTGCCGTTGGCCCTGTCGAGGTCCGTCGCGATCTGGCGGGCGATGCCGGCCGAGGCGTTGAGCTCGTAGGGGCGGTCGAGCCGGGTGGTCGTGCCGCCGGGGTCCACCCCGGGGGAGGGGGACGGCACCGGGCCCGGTGCGGCTGTCGGAACCGGTGCCGGGGAGGGCGTCGGACGGGGCGTGGGACTGGCGAACGGCGACGTGCTGGGCGCGACCGGCCCGGTGGTGAACCCTGGGTAGACCATGTGCGGCTGCTCTTCCTTCCTGCGGATCCGACGGAAGGTCAGCAGCCCCCCGCCAGGGGAAGACGGTACCCGGCCGTACGTGGACGCACCGGGGCGCCCTTCGAGGCCGCGTCCGCACGGCGCACGCCAGGGGTCGCACCGAAGCGGGAAGGTCTTGTTACTGAACGGTCGCTTCCCTATCATCGCGAGTGTGACAGCTTTACTGTCAGACTTCGTCGACCATCCGGAGGGACCGTGGCGCCGGAACGTGACAGCGGCGGGGACGGGCGCGGCGGACCGCTGGCCGGTGTGCGCGTGGTCGAACTCGCCGGGATCGGCCCCGGGCCGTTCGCCGCGATGCTGCTGGGCGACCTCGGCGCCGACGTCGTGCGGGTCGACCGGCCCGAGCCCTCGCCGCTCGGCATCGACCCGGCGTACGACGTCGCGGGCCGCAACAAGCGCTCGGTGGTCGTCGACCTCAAGGCCCCCGGCGGTCCCGGCACGGTGCTCGACCTGGCCGCCCGCGCCGACCTGCTGATCGAGGGCTACCGGCCCGGCGTCGCCGAACGCCTCGGCGTCGGGCCCGAGGCCTGCCTGGCCCGCAACCCCGCGCTGGTGTACGGGCGGATGACCGGCTGGGGCCAGCACGGGCCGCTGGCCGCCCGGGCCGGGCACGACATCGGGTACACGGCGGTGTCGGGCGCGCTCGGCCTGGTCGCCCCCGCCGCCGGCCCCGCAGTCCCCGCCGCCGGCCCCGCAACCGCCGCCGCCGGCCCGCCCGCCATCCCCGCCAACCTGCTCGGCGACTACGCCGGCGGCTCGCTCTACCTGGTCGTCGGACTGCTCGCCGCCCTGCACCACGCCCGCGCCACCGGCGCCGGCCAGGTCGTCGACGCCGCCGTCGTCGACGGCGCCGCCCACCTCACCGCCGTCCTCCAGGGCCTGCTGGCCGGCGGGAGCTGGCAGGAGCGGCGCGGCGTCAACCTGCTCGACGGCGGCGCGCCGTTCTACGCCGTCTACCCGGCGGCCGACGGCGGCCACCTCGCGGTGGGCGCCCTGGAGCCGCAGTTCTACGCCGAGTTCGCCCGGCTGCTGGAGCTCGGCCCGGACGCACCCGGCCAGTGGGAGAGCGCCCGCTGGCCCGAGTTGCGGGCCCGGATCGCCGCACGCTTCGCCAGCAGGCCGCGCGCCGAGTGGGAGGCCGTCTTCGCCGGATCGGACGCCTGCGTGGAACCGGTGCTGACGATGCGTCAGGCGCACGCCCACCCGCACCTGGCGAGCCGGTCGACGTACGTCGAGGTGGACGGCGTCACCCAGCCCGCGCCCGCCCCGCGGTTCTCCGCCACTCCCGGCGCGCTGCGCCGCCCGCCCGCCAGGCCGGGTGCCGACGCCGCCGAGGTCGCCGCCGACTGGGGCGTACCCGCGCTCGATCCGTCAGCGGTCGACTGAACCGCCCGCCCCGCCAAGGAGACTGCCGTGCAACGCGACCTCTTCACCGATGAGCACGAGGACTTCCGGGCCGCCGTCCGGGCCTTCCTCGCCAAGGAGGTGCTGCCGCACTACGACCGGTGGGAGAAGGCCGGCATCGTCGACCGCGAGGCCTGGACGGCCGCCGGCCGGCAGGGCCTGCTCGGTCTCGCCGTCCCCGAGGAGTACGGCGGCGGCGGCACCGCCGACTTCCGCTACGCCGCCGTGCTGGCCGAGGAGTTCGCCCGGGCCGGCGCCTCCGGCCTGGCGCTCGGCCTGCACAACGACATCATCGGCCCCTACCTCACCTCGCTCGCCACCGAGGAGCAGAAGCGCCGCTGGCTGCCCGGCTTCTGCAGCGGCGAGCTGATCACCGCCATCGCGATGACCGAGCCCGGCACCGGCTCCGACCTCCAGGGCATCCGCACCCGGGCGGTCGACCGGGGCGACCACTTCCTGCTCAACGGTGCCAAGACCTTCATCTCCAACGGCATCCTCGCCGACCTGGTGGTCGTGGTCGCCCGCACCACCCCCGAGGGCGGCGCGCACGGCCTCGGCCTGCTGGTCGTCGAGCGCGGCATGCCCGGCTTCGAGCGCGGCCGCAACCTCGACAAGATCGGCCAGAAGGCCCAGGACACCGCCGAGTTGTTCTTCCGGGACGTCCGCGTCCCCAAGGAGAACCTGCTCGGCGAACCGCACCAGGGCTTCCTGTACCTGATGCGGAACCTCGCCCAGGAGCGGCTCACCATCGCCGCCGCCGCGATCGCCGGCGCCGAGCACCTGGTCGAGATCACCACCGCGTACGTCAAGCAGCGCGAGGCGTTCGGCCGGCCGCTGGCCAAGCTCCAGCACGTCCGCTTCGAGATCGCCGAACTGGCCACCGAGTGCGCCGTCACCCGCGCCTTCGTCGACCGCTGCATCACCGAGCACAACCGCTTCGCGCTCACCCCGGCGGACGCCTCGATGGCCAAGTGGTGGGCCACCGAACTGCACAAGCGCACCGCCGACCGCTGCCTCCAACTCCACGGAAGCTACGGCTACATGGCCGAGTACCCGGTCGCCCGGGCGTTCACCGACGGCCGCATCCAGACCATCTACGGCGGCACCACCGAGATCATGAAGGAGATCGTGGGCCGCTCCCTGCTCGACTGATCCCCACCACCCGACCCCGCCGCCACCCCCGCCGCCACCCCCGCCGCCACCCCCGCCCCGAAAGGCTCCCCACCGTGACCACCGAAGCGTACGTCTACGACGCGATCCGCACCCCGCGCGGCCGGGGCAAGGCCACCGGCTCGCTGCACGGCACCAAGCCGATCGACCTGGTCGTCGGCCTGATCCACGAGATCCGCCGCCGCTTCCCGGAGCTGGACCCGGCGGCGATCGACGACATCGTGCTCGGCGTGGTCAGCCCGGTCGGCGACCAGGGCTCCGACATCGCCCGGATCGCCGCCGTCGCCGCCGGTCTGCCCGACACGGTCGCCGGCGTCCAGGAGAACCGCTTCTGCGCCTCCGGACTGGAGGCCGTCAACCTGGCCGCCGCCAAGGTCCGCTCCGGCTGGGAGGACCTCGTGCTGGCCGGCGGCGTCGAGTCGATGTCCCGGGTGAAGATGGCCTCCGACGGCGGCGCCTGGTTCGCCGACCCGATGACGGCCTACGAGACCAACTTCGTGCCCCAGGGCATCGGCGCCGACCTCATCGCCACCATCGAGGGCTTCTCCCGCACCGACGTGGACGCGTTCGCCGCCGAGTCCCAGGCCCGCGCCGCCAAGGCCCGGGCCGACGGCCTGTTCGACCGCTCGGTCGTCCCGGTCCGCGACCGCAGCGGCCTGGTCGTGCTGGACCGCGACGAGTTCATCCGCCCCGGCACCACCGTCGAGACGCTCGCCGCGCTCAAGCCCTCCTTCGCCGCCATCGGCGAGGCCGGCGGCTTCGACGCCGTCGCCCTGCAGAAGTACCACTGGGTGGAGGCCATCGACCACGTCCACCACGCCGGCAACTCCTCCGGCATCGTCGACGGCGCCGCCCTGGTCGCCATCGGCAACCGCGAGACCGGGGAGCGCTACGGGCTGCGTCCGCGCGCCCGGATCGTCTCCGCCGCCGTCTCCGGCTCCGAGCCGACCATCATGCTCACCGGCCCCGCGCCCGCCACCCGCAAGGCGCTCGCCAAGGCCGGGCTGACCGCCGCCGACATCGACCTGGTCGAGATCAACGAGGCCTTCGCCGCCGTCGCCCTGCGCTTCATCCGCGAGATGGGCTTCTCCCCGGAGCAGGTGAACGTCAACGGCGGCGCCATCGCCCTCGGCCACCCGCTGGGCGCCACCGGCGCGATGCTCATCGGCACCCTCGTCGACGAGCTGGAGCGGCGCGAGCTGCGCTACGGCCTGGCCACCCTCTGCGTGGGCGGCGGCATGGGCATCGCCACCATCGTCGAGCGCGTCTGACCCCCGTCCTCTCCCCACCTCTCCGGAGATCCGAACCCATGAGCGACACCACCACCATCCGCTGGGAGCAGGACCAGGACGGCGTGGTCACCCTCGTCCTCGACGACCCCGCCCAGTCCGTCAACACCATGAACGAGGCGTTCACCGCCGACTTCGAGGCCGTCGTCGCCCGGCTGGCCGGCCTCGCCGCCGCCGGCGGACTGCGCGGCGTGGTCGTCACCTCCGCCAAGAAGACCTTCTTCGCCGGCGGCGACCTGCGGATGCTCTCCGCCGCCGGCCCCGGGGACGCCGCCGCCGTCTTCGAGAAGTCGATGCGGATCAAGCGCGCCCTGCGCACCCTGGAGACGCTCGGCAGGCCGGTCGTCGCCGCGGTCAACGGCAGCGCGCTCGGCGGCGGCCTGGAGCTGGCCCTCGCCTGCCACCACCGGATCGCCCTGGACACCCCGGCGAGCCGGATCGGCCTGCCCGAGGTCACCCTCGGCCTGCTCCCCGGCGGCGGCGGGATCGTCCGCACCGTCCGGCTGTTCGGCATCACCGACGCCCTGCTGAAGTTCCTGCTGCAGGGCCGCCAGTACCGCCCCGCGCAGGCCCTCGAAAACGGACTGGTCCACGAACTCGTCGACACCCCGGAGGAGTTGGCTGCCCGGTCGCGGGCCTGGATCGAGGCCAACCCGGCCCCCGTCCAGCCCTGGGACGTCAAGGGCTACAAGATCCCCGGCGGCACCCCCAGCACCCCCGCCCTCGCCGCCAACCTGCCCGCCTTCCCCGCCAATCTGCGAAAGCAGCTGGCCGGCGCCCCCTACCCGGCGCCGCGCAATGTGCTCGCCGCCGCCGTCGAGAGCGCCCAGGTGGACGTCGACACCGCGATGGTGGTCGAGGCCCGCTACTTCACCGAGCTGGCCTGCGGACAGACCAGCAAGAACATGATCCAGGCGCTCTTCTTCGACCTCCAGGCGGTCAACTCCGGTGCGGGGAGGCCCGCTTCGGTGGAGAAGCGGACGGTCCGCAAGGTCGCGGTGATCGGCGCCGGCATGATGGGCGCCGGCATCGCCCACGCCTGCGCCGGGGCCGGCATCGAGGTGCTGCTCAAGGACGTCACCCTGGAGGCCGCCGAGCGCGGAAAGGCCTACTCCGAGGGCCTGTCGGCCAAGGCTGTGGCGCGCGGGCGGAGCACCGCGGCACAGCGCGACGAGCTGCTCGCCCGGATCACCCCCACCGCCGAGGCCGCCGACCTGGCCGGCTGCGACGCGGTGATCGAGGCGGTCTTCGAGAACCCCGAGCTGAAGCAGAAGGTGTTCCAGGAGATCGAAGGCGTCGTCGCGCCGGACGCCCTGCTCTGCTCCAACACCTCCACCCTGCCGATCGGCCTGCTCGCCGAGGGCGTGCGGCGCCCCGCCGACTTCATCGGCCTGCACTTCTTCTCGCCGGTCGACAGGATGCGACTGGTGGAGATCATCCGCGGGCCGCGGACCGGGGACGAGGCGCTGGCCCGCGCCTTCGACCTGGTCCGGCAGATCGACAGGACGCCGATCGTGGTCAACGACTCGCGGGGCTTCTTCACCTCGCGGGTGATCGGCCGGTTCATCAACGAGGGCGTCGCCATGATCGGCGAAGGCGTGGAGCCGGCCAGCGTCGAGCAGGCCGCCGCCCAGGCCGGCTACCCGGCGAAGGTGCTCTCGCTGCTCGACGAGCTGACCCTCACCCTGCCGCGCAGGATCCGCGACGAGCACCGGCGCGCGATCGAGGCGGCCGGCGGCGAGTGGACCGCCCACCCGGCGGACGCCGTGGTGGACCGGATGGTCGACGAGTTCGGCCGCCCCGGCCGCAGCGGCGGCGCCGGCTTCTACGAGTACGACGGGAACGGCGTGCGCGGCCGCCTCTGGCCGGGCCTGCGCGAGCACTTCACCCGCCCGGACGCCGACGTCCCCTTCGAGGACCTCAAGGAGCGGATGCTGTTCAGCGAGGCCCTGGACTCGGTGCGCTGCCTGGAGGAGGGCGTGCTCACCTCGGTCGCGGACGCCAACGTCGGCTCCATCCTCGGCATCGGCTTCCCGGCCTGGACCGGCGGCGTCCTCCAGTACATCAACGGCTACCCGGGCGGCCCGGCCGGCTTCGCGGACCGCGCCCGCGAACTCGCCGCCGCGTACGGCGAGCGGTTCGCGCCGCCCGCCCTGCTGGAACGGATCGCCGCCGAGGGACGCACCTTCACGGACTGATCACCGCCCGGGCGGGGCGGCCCGTTCCTCTTCGGCGGCCGCCCCGCCCGGCTCCCCGCCCGGCTCCCCGCCCGGCTCCTCGCCGAGCTCCTCCCGCAACGACTTCTGGAACGCCGTGACCAGCGCCTGCGCCACCATCGGCTGAATGTGGCCGGTGAGCGCCTTCATCCGCTCGACCTCGTCCGGCGCGGGCTCGCTCTCCCGGTAGGGCTTCCACACCGTCTCCCGGAACAGCCGCTGCAACTCGCGCGCCGTCGCCCGGCTGTGCTCCACCACCACCGCGCGCGCCGTGACCAGCGTCTCCAGCGGGATCGGCACGTCCAGGATCCGCACCCCCAGCGGCAGCAGGCCCGGGTCCACCCGGAACACCTCCGGGTCCGCCGTCCGCTCCAGCGCCCCCATCGCGGCCAGCCGGTCCAGCTGCTCCTCCGACAGCCGCCGCCCGGCCCGCCGCTCCAGCTCCTCCCGGCCCGCCTCCTCCGGCACCTCCGGCGTCCACGACGCCACCAGTGCCCGGTGGATCGCCAGATCCAGCGGCGTGGAGTCCTGGGGCAGCCGCGCCAGGTACCGCTCGATCGCGGCCAGTGTCAGCCCCTGCCGCTGCAGCTCCTCGATCAGCCCCAGCCGGTCCAGGTGCTCCGCCCCGTACCACCCCACCCGCCGCGCCCCCAGCACCGGCGGCGGCAGCAGCCCCTTCGTCCCGTAGAACCGCACCGTCCGCACCGTCACGCCCGCCCGCGCCGCCAACTCGTCGACCGTCAGCCGCACCTCCACCCCCGCCTCCCACCCGTAGCACCACCACTGTGACACCACGAGTGTGACACCACTGTCCCACCGGGTCCACGCCCGGAACCCTGCCGGCCCCGGGCGTGGTGGAACCTCAGGCGGCGAGGTCGGGGTGGTGGCGGCGGGTGACCTCGGGGTGGGCCCGGGTGTAGCCCTTCCACTCGTTGAAGCCGAAGTCGGCGTGGAGGGGGTTGGCCGGGTCCTGGGTGACGCCGGGGGCGTGGTGGGCGAGGGGGAAGTCCAGGGGTTCGATGTGGGCGTCGAGGCGGGGGTTGTAGAAGAACGGGACGGAGTAGCGCTCGCGGGCGCCGGGCGGGCTGATCACCCGGTGGCTGGTGGCCTTGAGGTAGCCGTCGGTGGCGACCTCCAGGAGTTCGCCGAGGTTGACGACGAAGGCGCCGTCGAGGGGCGGGACGTCCAGGAACGAGCCGTCCGGGCGCTGCACCTGGAGGCCGCCGACGGTGTCCTGGAGGAGCAGGGTGATGAAGCCGTAGTCCTTGTGCGCCCCGACGCCCTGCGCGGCGCCGTCGGGGGCGGTGCCCGGGTAGCGGACCAGCTTGAGCCGCAGGTGCGGGTGGCCGGCGAAGGCGGGGTCGTAGAAGTCGGGGCGGGCGCCGATCGCGGTGAGGAGTTCGTGCAGCAGCGTACGGGCGACCGCGCCGAGGCGGTCGATCCAGGCCAGGGCGGCGTCGCGCAGCTCGGGGAGGGCGGCGGGCCACTGGTTGGGGCCCTCCAACCACCAGTACGGGGGCTCGCCGGGGGCGGGGACGTGCGGGGGCCGCTCGGCGCCGATGTCGAGCTGGTCGCGCCAGTCCCGGCTGCCGCCGGTGCGCTCGTCGCCGGTGCGGGTGTAGCCGCGGTAGTGCGGGGAGTGCAGATTGGCGACGGCGAGGCGGTCGGCCTCGGGGAGGGCGAAGAAGGCCCGCATGGCGCCGGTGAGCGCGGTCGTCTCGGCCGGGGTGACCCCGTGGCCGACGAGCTGGAAGAAGCCGACACCGGTGGCCGCGCTCCGCAGCTCGTCGTGCAGGCGGGTGCGGTCCGCCGGGCTGCCGCCGGCGAGCGAGAGGTCGATCACCGGAAGGGCGTCGGCGGCGTTGGCGTCGGCGGGGCTGGTGGGGCGGTACTGCTGCGACATGGGTGACATCCGCTGGGTCTCGTCCCGGCCGGCTCCGGTGGTGACCGGGAACGCCGGGCACGCGCGCCTGGTGCGGCGGTGTGCCCGGGGCCGGGAGGGGGGGGAGGCGGCCGCTGCGGGCCGCGCTGAGGGTGAGGGGCGCGAGGTTCAGCCGGAGCGTCGACAGGACATGCTGGTCACGCGGAGCAGGTCCACGTGGCGACGGCGAACGAGAAGGGGCACCCCACCAGCCTAGATCACCCGTTCGGATGCGGGAGCGGGCGGCGGCGAGGAGCGGGCGCGGGCGGTGGGTCGCGCTTCCGCTGACCGCCGCCACCGCCCTCGACGCGAGCCCCGGGCAGGTCGGCACGCTCGCCGCCCGGTGGCTCGGCGGGACGCCGCCCGCTGTCCTGCCTGCCACCTCTCCTCCCCCCGCTGCATCCGCCGGTCACTCCCGGAGGCGGTCACCCCGGGCCTTGACCTGAAGTCGACGTGAGGTTTCATCATGGGCGGCATGAACACCAACAGGAACACCACTGGGACCGCCCTGATGGACGCCGGCTCGCTCGAAGGCGAGATCGCCGCCATCGAACAGGTGGTCGCCACCGTCCAGCACGCGCAGGTCAACGAGCTCCCCGAGGAGTTCATCGGCCTGTTCCGGTCGGACGCGATCTGGACCACCGGCCACGGCGTGCTGCTGCGCGGCCGGGAGGAGATCGCCGATTTCACCCGCAAGGTGCTGCCCGGTGCCTTCGCCGGCAGCGGCAGCACGGCCACCTACGAAGTGGTGCACGTGCTCTTCATCCGGCCCGACGTCGCCGCCGTCAAGGTGCGCCAGCGCTACCTCGACGGCGACGGCGGGCAGGTCGGGGAGGAGGGGAGCCCGCTGTACGTCATGGCGAAGGAGGGCGGCCGGTGGCTGCTCACCGCCAACCAGAACACCGTTGTGCTGGGAACCTGACCCCTCTTCAACGCCCCCGCAGGTAGCCGGCGGCGGTCTCGCGGAGCCGGTCGTGCAGGCCGTCGTAGGCCCGGGTGCGGCCCAGCAGGGACTTGGGCAGCTTGGCGGCCATCGTGTAGTTGGTGTCGCACACGTTGGCCGCCGGGGCCAGGCCGGCCTGGCTGACCAGCTGGTAGGCGTCCAGCGTGTCCAGGCCGAGCAGTTCCCCGCTCCAGCACACGAGGTCGTGCTGGCTGATCCGGAAGGCGTCCTCCAGCGGCCGGGCCGAGCCGGTGGAGATCAGGTAGTGGTCGTTCTCCAGCCGGGGCCAGGCCGGTCCGCCGCCCTTGATCAGGTCGACCACCACGGTGGTGCGCATCGCGGTCTCGATCGCCGTCCCGCACACCTCGCCCTCGCCCTGGCGGGCGTGGCCGTCGCCGATGGCGAGCAGCCCGCCGGGCACGTTGACGCCGAAGTAGGCGGTGGTGCCGGCCCGCATCTCGGGGGTGTCGAGGTTGCCGCCGTGGGCGCCGGGGGTGATCGACATCAGGGTCTCGCCGCCGGCCGGGGCGACGCCGACCGTGCCGTGCATCGGGTCCAGCGGGAGCTCGGCGGTGAAGTCGCTGTTGCGGGCCCGGAACCGGCAGACGCCGGCCGCGACGTCCAGTTCGTACACCCAGACCCGCTCCTCCAGCGGCGCGTGCAGCATCGCCGTGCTGTGGGTGGCGGTGAGTGCGCCGAAGTGCGGGAAGGTGCTGGAGACGCCCCAGTCGCGGGCCGGGGTGATCTCCACGAAGTGCACGGCCAGGGTGTCGCCGGGCTCGGCGCCGGCCACCGCGATCGGCCCGGTGACCGGGTTGAGGTAGGGGAACTCGCAGACCGCGCTCGGCAGGTCGGCGAAGCCGCGGACCCGGCCGCCGAAGCAGTCCTCGGTGGTCAGCTCGACCACGGTGCCGGGCTGGACGGTCACCAGCGGGGTGCGTCCGCCGAAGGTGTAGGCGTAGTCGTCGGGCTTGGGGGAGAGGGAGACGACGTCGGGCAGGCTCACGGGTTCTCCTTGCCGGAGGCGGGTGCTGAGGCGGGTACGGAGGCGGGGTCGGAATCGGGGGTCGCGTCGACGGCCACCGCCGCCAGGTTCGGGCGGCGGCCGGTCAGCAGCAGCCCGGTGAGGACCAGTCCGCCGATCGCCAGCCAGACGAAGCCGAGCCGCTGGGCGGCGATGTCGGCGTTGATCACCACGTAGGCGAGGATCGCGAAGCCGATGACCGGGGCGACCAGGTGGCGCCACCAGTCGCGGCTGCGGCGGCGGAACAGGTAGTGCACCACGACGGACACGTGCAGGACGAGGAAGGTGGTCAGTGCGCCGAAGTTGACCAGGGTGGACAGCAGGGTGATGCCGTCCTCGCGCGAGGCGGTGTAGAGGCCGAGGACGAGCGAGATGCCCGCCGTCAGCAGGGTCGCGTTCACCGGGACGCGGTGGCGCGGGTGGACCTTGGCGAGGAACGCGGGAAGCTGACGGTCGCGGGCCATCGCGTACAGCAGGCGCGAGGTGGCCGCCTGGGCGACCAGGGAGTTGGCGAAGCCCCAGGCCACGGCGGTCGCGGCGGCGGTGACGGTGGCGAGCCAGCCGCCGGCGGCGGCGCGCGCGGCGTCGTAGAAGGCGGTGCCGTTCGGGTCGCCGTCCGCGATCAGCGCGTCCGGGTCCGGGACGAGCAGCGAGGCGATCCAGGTCTGCGCGATGAACAGCGAGCCGGCCAGCAGCAGCGCGGCGATCATCGAGCGGCCGATGGCCTTGGTGGAGTCCCGGTTCTCCTCGGAGAGGGTGGAGATGGCGTCGAAGCCGAGGAAGCTCAGCACCGCGATCGACACCGCGCCGAAGGCCAGGCTCCAGGAGAACGTCTGCGAGTTGTAGATCGGCGTGAAGTCGAAGCCGCGGCCCTTGCCGGCGGCCAGCGCCGCCACGCCGAAGGCGATGAACACGGCCAGCACCACGAGTTCGCCGATCAGCATCGCCTTGTTGACCTTCGACGTCATCTCGACGCCGAGGTAGTTGACGGCGGTGTTCAGCAGCACGAAGCCGACCAGCCACAGCCAGACCGGCACGGCCGGCACCAGCGAGTTCATCGCCACGCCGGCGATCAGGTAGAGCAGGCCGGGGACGAGCACGTAGTCCAGCAGGATCATCCAGCCGGACAGGAAGCCGACCGGCGCCGCGATGCCGCGCCCGGCGTAGGTGTAGACCGAGCCGGCCATCGGGAAGGCCCGGGACATCTGCGCGTAGGAGAGGGCGGTGAACATCATCGCCACCATCCCGAGCACGTACGCCAGGGCGACCATGCCGCCGGAGCCCTGGAAGACGCTGCCGAAGATGCCGAAGGGGGCGATCGGCACCATGAAGACCAGGCCGTAGACCAGCAGGTCGGTGAAGCGCAGCGAGCGGCGCAGTTCCTGCTTGTAGCCGTAGCTCTCGATGTCGGCGGGGGAGGAGGGGGGTGCTTCGGGCATGTGGGGGCTCTCTTCCGTGACGACCCGTGGCGGGGCGACCCGAGGTGGTGGGGAGACACTAGAGCCAGTTATTTCCAAATGGAAGGGTTTGGCGGTTCCGTCCGCATGGCGAACACCCGCGGCGGCGCGTCGCCGCCGCCCTACGACAGGACCGTGAATCCGAGCCCCTCCGCCCGCGCCAGGTGCACCCCGTCCCCGGCCGGCCCCAGTGGCGCCCGCGCCCACGCCCGCCGCACCGCGGCGCCGTCCCCGCGCAGCAGCCGCGCCGCCGCCCGCCCCAGCCCGCCGTCCGCGACCAGCTCCCCGCGCGCCGCCAGCGCCGCCAGCAGGTGCAGCCCGTCGTACAGGCCCACCGCGTACGCGTCCAGCACCGGCGCGTACGGCCCGAACACCGCCCGGTGCTGCTCCGCCAGCCGCACCCGCCGCTCCTCCGCGAGGGACGCGAACGACGGCATCGTGGCGTACAGCGTCCCGGTGGCGTCCCCGCCGCACGCGAGCAGGCTGTTCTCCTCCAGTGCGACGGACAGCCGCACCAGCCTGCGGTCCAGGCCGCTGCGGCGCAGCGCCCGGCTGAACCGCACCAGGTCGGCGCCGATCAGGCTCAGCAGCAGCGCGTCCGCCCGCTCCGCGCGCAGCGCGTGCAGCAGCGGTTCCAGCGACCGCTCCGCCGTCCCGAACGGCAGGTGTCGCCGCAGCACCACCCGCGCCCCGACCCGGGCCACCGCCTCCCCGGCCGCCCGGTGCACCGCGTGCGGCCAGATGTAGTCGTTGCCGACCAGCGCCCACCGGCGCAGCCGGTGCCGCTCGGTGAGCCGCTCCACCACCCCCTCCAGCTGCCGCGCCGGGTCCGCCCCGGTGCAGAACACGCCCGGCAGCCGGTCGCCCCCCTCGTGCGGCGGTGTGTAGACGTACGCGGTCCGCCCGGTGGTCACCGTCTCCACGGCCCGGTGCACATCACTGGAGTGGCAGCCGGCCACCGCGTCCACCGCCCCGGCGTCCAGCAGCAGCGCCACCTCCCTGGCCACCGCCGCGGGCGCGCCGCCGCCGTCCACCAGCACCAGCTCCAACGGCAGCCCGCGCACCCCGCCGCCCGCGTTCACCTCGTGCGCGGCCAGCAGCGCGCCGTCCAGCGCCGAGGGCCCGGTCAGGCCGAGCGGCCCGGATTGCGGCACGACCAGGCCCACCCGCAGCGCCGGCGCCTCCCGGGGGAGGTACCGCGCGTCGAGCGGCTCCAGAAGCTTCACATCGGCGCTCATCGCTTGCGAGTATCGTCATGGCCAGCCGATCCGGCCAAACGAGGACGGAACGACCGGCACCGGAGACCGGGGCCGCGGACCGGGACCGCAGACCGGGACCGGCCCTCGGGTCGGCGACCAGGACCAGCGATGGGGAAACGAGACACGGCCATGAGACCACCAGCCACCACCGCCCCCGCCGCCTCCTCTGCCGCCGCCCCGGCCGCCACCGCCGACCAGCCGCTGCTGATCGAGCTGCTCACGCTCGCCCAGCGCCGCCTCGCCCGTGACCTGGCCGCCCGGCTGGAGGCCGAGGGCTGCACCCTCGACCAGTGGCGGGTGATGCGCGCCCTCACCGACGGCACCGGCCGCTCGATGGGCGAGCTCGCCCAGACGCTGCTCATCCCGCAGGCCAGCCTCAGCCGGATCGTCGACGCCCTCACCGGGGCGGGCTGGGTCTACCGCCGCCAGGACGAGCAGGACCGCCGCCGCGTCACCGCGCACCTCTCCCGGCTCGGCCACACCCGCCTGGCCCGTCTCGACGCCCTCGCCGCCGCCCACGACGCCGCCCTGCGCACCGCCTGCGGCAGCCACGACCCCGGCCCGCTCCTGCGCCACCTCACCGCGGCGGGCGTGGCGTAGCGCCGCCGTTCGCCCGGGGACGTCCGCGCGGCGGTCGTTCAGTCCCCGTCGCCGGTGGCCGCGGCGTGCGGGAACGGGCAGCCGCCGGAGGAGGACCCTGAGCCGTCCTTCCGCGCGAAGGTCCCCAGGTCGCTGATCCGATAGCCGTACGGATACCCGGGGTAGCTGCGCATCTGTCGGCCGTCCCGGCCCAGGTGCGGCCTGCGGCGCGGCGGCAGCAGCCGCACGAAGCGCCCGCGCAGCCGCATCCCGGCGCGGACGGCGCGCCGCAGCGCGGCCGGCGGGGCCGGGTAGCCGAAGGCCTCGCGCAGCGGGTCGTCGAGCAGGCAGACCGAGGAGGTCCGCATCGACGGCCGCAGCGGCACCGGGTACCAGGAGGCCATCAGGCCGAGCGTGGCGTCGGAGACCGCCCGGCCGCCCGGGTCGAAGGCGAAGTGCTCGCGCTCGTAGTCGTCGAGCAGCCGCTCGAACTCCTCGTAGGTCTCCGGGATGCCGGTCATCCCCATGTGCCGGCCCAGTTCGCGGTAGTAGTTGACCCCGGCCCGGATCTCGTGCGGGGAGAGGCGGCGCCAGCCGTAGTCGTCGATCCAGCGCTTGGGCGTCACCACGAAGGTGGCGAGCACGTACCGGAAGTCATCGTTGGAGATGTCGTACCGGCGGTGCATCTGGTTCATCCGGCGGATCGCCTCCCGGCCCCGGGAGGAGTCGAAGCCGTGCTCGACCACCGCCTCCAGGATCAGCAGGGTGTCGTCGTAGCGCTTCTGGGGGCGCCCGGTGAACTCGCCGGTCCGCGCGAGCAGCCGGCCGATGCTGGGGACGGCGTAGGTGCGGTAGAGCGCGAAGCCGAGTGACTGGGTGTAGTCCCAGGGGAATTCGTACCAGTTGCTGATCCGGTAGATCTCGGTGAACTCGGTCTCCGGGTCCATGCGCTGAATCCGCTTCAGCCAGTCGTATCGCTGCACGGGCCCCGACCCTAGGCGCGTGTTCGGCGCCGGGTCAACGACGTCGCCCCCCGGGGGTGCGCGGGCGGAGCCGGTGACTTCCCCCCACGGATTTCCGCCGGGATGTCGAGACCGGGCGGTGTGCTCCGACCATCCTGTGAGAGCACGCGCACGACCGAGGAGCGGAACGATGAAGTACATGCTGCTGATGCAGTTCAGCGCGAAGGACCTCGACATCCCGAAGGTCGAGGAGTGGCCGGTCGAGGACGTCCGGATCCATGTGGGGTACATGCGGGACCTGAACGCCGAGCTCGCCGCCACCGGCGAACTCGTCGACGCCCAGGGGCTGGCCATGCCGGAGACCGCCCGGATCGTCCGCGCCGGCGGCGGCGGCGCACCGGTGGTCAGCGACGGCCCGTTCGCGGAGACCAAGGAGTGGGTGGCCGGCTGGTGGATCGTGGACTGCGGCGCCGAGTCGCGCGCGGTCGAGATCGCTGCCAGGGTTTCCGCCGCCCCCGGCCCCGGGGGCAGGCCGCTCGACATGCCGATCGAGGTGCGGAGGGTCATGTCCGAACCGCCCGTCGAGGTCTGAGCACCCGCCCCGCAGCCCGGTCCGGGCCGTCCGCCCAGAGCGATCAGCCGGGTGGGCCCGGCCCGGGCGGGCAGATACTCGGGCATGACCTCCTCCTCCGCCCCAGTCGCCTCCCCCGCCCCGTCCGCCGCCTCCGCCCCGGAACCCGGCTCCGGCCTCCCGGACTTCTCCGGTGAGGTGGCCGCCTACTACGCCGAGTACCGCCGCGGCTATCCGCCGGCCGTGTTCGACGCCCTCGCCCGGACCTTCGGCCTGGACGCCCATGCCGGCATCGGCGACCTCGCGCTCGACCTGGGCTGCGGCACCGGCCAACTCGCCCTCCCGCTCGCCGCCCACGTCCGGACCGTCATCGGCCTGGACCCGGAGCCGGACATGCTCCGCGGGGCCCGGACCGCCGCCGACCGGGCGGGCGTGCGCAACGCCCTGTGGCTGCTCGGCACCGACGCGGACGTCCCCGCCCTCGCGGCCCTGCTGCCCGGCGACCGCCCGCTCGGCGTCACCGTGATCGGCAACGCCCTGCACTGGATGCGGCCCGAAGAGCTGTTCGGCGCCCTGCGCCCGCTCACCCGCCCGGGCGGCGGGGTCGCCGTGATCGCCAACGGAGCGCCGGTCTGGGCCCAGGACAGCGACTGGTCGCAGGCCCTGCGCGGCGCGCTGGAGGAGCACTTCGGCCGCCCGATCACCGCCTCCTGCGGCACCGACGCCGCCGAACGCGAGCGCTACGCCGCCGCGTTGACGGCCGCCGGCTTCACGGACGTGCGGGATACGGTGATCGACTACGAGGACGCCCTGACCCCCGATCAGCTCCTGGGCACCCTCTTCTCCGCCATCCCCGCCACGTCCCTCCCCTCCCCGGCCGAACGCCCGGCCTTCGCCGCCCGCCTGCGCGCCGCGCTCCCCGCCCCGCCCACCGCCGCCGGCTACCCGGAGCCGGTCCGGATCTCCCTCCTCACCGGCCGGGCGTAGGGCCCTCCGCCTTCTCCGGGCTCAGCCGAGTTCATAGGTGAAGGTGTACGGGACGGGCGACTCGCCGGGGTGGTACAGGTAGTCGCCGGTGCCGCGCAGCCCGGTGAGTTCGCCGGTCGCGGTGCCGGGGACCACCTCGAAGGTGCAGCGGACGGTGCCGTCCTCCGCGAAGGTGCCGCGCTCCTCCACGGTGAAGCCGCCGCTGCGGCCGTCCAGCCGACCGGTGATCTGCTGAAGGCCGGTGAAGGTGCCGGTCTTCTCGGTGGCGTAGACGAAGACGTACTCGCAGACGGTCGCCGCCGCCTCGATGCCGCCGGTGAAGGCGTTGACGACGGAGGCCCGGGCCAGCCGGGGACGGGTCTCCGTCGGGCCGATCGCCGTCTCGGTCCAGTCGGCGTAGCCGAAGCCGCCGGTGACGGTGGTGGTAGCGCTCATGGTCGTCCTCTGGTGCTGCTCGGGCCGGCGCACGGCGGGTCTGCCGGGCGCTCGGTGATCACTCTGGCGCCCGTACCTGACACCTTCTGTCAGGTACGGGCGCCAGAATGGGACCATGCGCGCCGACCGGCTCCTCGCCCTGCTGCTCCTGCTCCAGAACCGCGGCCGGATGACCGCCGGCGAGCTCGCCGCCGAGCTGGAGGTGTCGGTCCGCACCGTCTACCGGGACGTCGAGGCGCTGGCCGCGTCCGGCGTCCCGGTGACCGCCGACCGGGGGCCCGAGGGCGGCTACCGGCTGATGGACGGCTACCGCACCCGGCTCACCGGCCTCACCGATGCCGAGGCCGACGCGCTGTTCCTCACCGGCGCCCCCGGACCGGCCCGCGACCTGGGCCTCGGCGCGGTGCTGACCACCGCCCAGCTCAAGCTCCAGGCGGCGCTGCCCGCCGAACTCGCCGACCGCACCCGCCGCGTCCAGGACCGCTTCCACCTGGACGCCCCGGCCTGGTTCCGCGACGCCGACCCGGTCGCCCACCTGGCCCCGGTCGCCCGGGCGGTCTGGGAACAGCGGGTGCTGCGCGTCCACTACCGCCGCTGGCGCGGCGAGGTGAACCGGGAGCTGCACCCGCTGGGCCTCGTCCTCAAGGGCGGCATCTGGTACCTGGTCGCGGGTGCGGCGGACGAGTCGGGTGCGGCGGGTGCCGGTTCCGCGGGGCCGGCCGTCCGCACCTACCGGGTCTCCCGGCTGCTCGCCGTCGAGGTCGCCGAGGAGACCTTCGAACGCCCCGCCGGCTTCGACCTGGCCGCCCACTGGACGGAGACCGCCCGCCGGCTGACCGCCGCCCTCCACCAGCAGACCGCCCGTCTGCGGATCTCCCCGCAGGCCCGCCGGCTGCTCCCGATGCAGTTCGGCGCCGCCGGCACCCGGGCCCTGGACACCGCGGGACCGCCCGACGGCGAGGGATGGGTGGAGGTGGACCTCGCGGTCGAGAGCACGGCGGTGGCCGTCGGCGACCTGCTGCGGCTGGGCCCGGAGGCCGTGGTGCTCGGCCCGCCCGGGCTGCGGGAGGCTGTCGCGGCCGCCGCCACCGCCGTCGCCCGCCGCTACGCCTGAACCGGCGGTTCGGCCCGGGCCTCCTGTGCCTCCCGGGCCTCCCGGGTCTCCTGGACTTCCTGGGCTTCCCGGGCGGCACGTTCGACGCGGGCCCGGTGACCGGCCCACCAGGCCTCGTCGCCGGGCGCCATGTTCTCCCCGCCCCGCCGCTGGCCGGTCGCGCCGTCGACGAGTTCGCGGACGACGTCGGCGTGCCCGGCGTGCCGCTGGGTCTCGGCGGTCATGTGGGCGAGGCTGTGGTGCAGCGTCACCTCGCCGCCCCCGCCCCACGGCAGCCGGCCGACCGCGTCCAGCGGCAGCGCGGCGATCGTCGCGTCGGCGTGCGCGCAGGCCGCGCGGTACAGGCCGACGATCCGCTCCCGGCTCTCCTCCGGGGTCGCCCAGAAGTCGGAGTTCGGCTCGGCGTCCCCGGTGATCCACGGCCGGGGCGCGTCGAACGGCCGCCCGAAGGTCTCCCCGAAATACAGGGCCTCCGCCGCCGTCGCGTGCTTGACCAGCCCCAGCAGATTGGTCCCGGTCGGCGTCAGCGGCCGGCGGACGTCGTACTCGGACAGCCCTTCGAGCTTCCACAGCAGGGCGTCCCGGGCGTCCTGGAGATAGACGAGCAGGTCCTTCTTGAACGCCTCCGGCGTCTCCTCGGTCATGCCGGCCAGTCTGCCGCCGTCGCTCCCGTCCTTCACCGCCTTTTTCCGGCCCGGGGGTTCGGCGCGGTCACGGCCTGTCCACGATCACCGTTCGTCCACGGGCAGCAGGCCGCGCTCGCCGAAGACCTTCTTGGCGACGAAGGTGGCGTTCAGTGCCTTGGGGAAGCCGCAGTAGGCGGCGGAGTGCAGCAGGGCCTCGGTGATCTCGGCGGGCGTGAGGCCGACGTTGAGCGCGGCGTTGAGGTGCACTTCGAGCTGCGGCTCGCAGCCGCCGAGTGCGGTGAGCATGCCCAGGGTGACCAACTGCCGGTCACGCGGCGGCAGCCCGGGCCGGCTGTAGATCTCGCCGAAGCCCCAGGCCACGATCTGGTGGGCGAGTTCGGGGTGGATGTCGGCGAGCGCGTCCACCACCCGCCGCCCGGCCTCGCCGTCGACGGAGGTGAGGACGGCCAGCCCCCGTTCGAATCGCTCCTCCCGCGTGGCGGCGGCGGTGTCACTGTCCCTGTTCGTGCTCATGGGGCTCTCCGTTCCCGGGTCGGGTCGTACGAGGCGCGTCGTGTGATCGAAGCTACGAGTTGGAGTCCACTCGAACGCAAGCATCGCCGCCACGGCCCCGGCCGTCGCCGCTCCACCGGATCTGAGCAGCGGGAATGCCGGTGGTTATCATGCGGACGGGGGAGTCGTACCGGCACGGGGGGAGTCGATCGGTGGACCACGGGGAACGGCGGGACGGGCTGCGGTTCGAGGTGCTCGGGCCGGTGCGCGGCCTGCGGGGCGGGACGGAACTGGCGCTCGGCTCGCCGCAGCAGCAGGGGCTGCTGCTCGCGCTGCTGTTCCGGGCCGGCCGCCAGGTGTCGGGCGCCCAACTGGTCGACGACCTGTGGGGCGAGGAGCCACCGGCCAGCGCCCACGGCGTCATCCGCACCTATGTGCACCGGTTGCGCCGGGTCCTCGGGCCCGAGGTGCTGGCCTCGCTCGGCGGCGGGTACCTGCTCGTCGCCGACCCCGGCGGCCTGGACACCGCACGCTGCGAGGCGCTGCTGGCCCGGGCCCGGACGCTGCGCGCCGAGGGGCGGCACGCCGAGGCGGCGGCCGAGCTGCGGGCGGCGCTGGCGCTCTGGCGCGGCGAGCCGATGTCCGGGGTTCCCGGCCCCTATGTGCAGCGCCGGCGCCGGGAGTGGGAGGAACGCCGGCTCACCGTCCTGGAGTCGTCCCTGGAAGCGGAGGTCGACGGCGGCCGGTGGACGGAGTCGGTCGCCCAACTGACGGCCCTGGCCGAGGAGCACCCGCTGCGCGAGCGCCTCTCGGAACTGCTGATGCTCGCGCTGTACCGCTCCGGACGGCAGGCGGACGCCCTGGAGGTGTACCGGGCGGCGGACCGCCGGCTGCGCACCGAGCTGGGCGTCGCCCCGGGTCCGGGGCTGCGTGACCTGCACGGGCGGATCCTCGCGGCGGACGCGACCCTGGCGGCGCCCGCCGGACCGCCGCCCGTCGTCGCCGCCCTTGCCGCCGCCTCGCCCGTTGCCTCGGCCGCCGTCGGGGCCGAGGCCGGGCCGCCGGCTGCGGCGGATCCGCCGACCCTGCTCAGGCCCGACCAACTTCCCGCCGCCGTCGCCGACTTCACCGGCCGGTCGGCCGAGGTCGAGGCGGTGCGGTCCGCCCTGCGCGAGCCGGGCCGGATGCCCGTGGCGGCGGTCGCGGGCATGGGCGGGGTCGGCAAGACCGCGCTCGCCCTGCACGTCGCGCACGGCCTCGCCGAGGAGTTCCCGGACGGCCGGCTCTACCTCGACCTGCACGGCGCGGACGGCCGCCCCACCCGCCCCGAGGAGGCGCTGGCGGTCTTCCTGCGCTCGTTCGGCGTCCCCGGCAGGGCGATCCCGGCGGGACTCGCCGAACGGGCCTCCCGCTACCGGTCGCTGCTCGCCGGGCGGCGGGTCCTCGTGCTGCTCGACAACGCGCGCGACGCCGAGCAGGTCCGGCCGCTGCTCCCGGGCGGCGCGGGTTGCGCCGTCCTGGTCACCAGCCGGACCCGGATCGGGGCGCTGCCCAATGCCCGCTTCACCGAACTGCCGGTGCTGCCCGCCGAGGAAGCCGTCACCCTGCTGACCCGGGTGGTCGGCGCCGGACGGGTGGCGGCCGAGAGCGAGTCGTCCCGTGAACTCGTGAGGCTCTGCGGGCAGTTGCCGCTCGCGGTGCGGATCCTCGCGGCGCGGCTGGCCTGCCGTCCCGGCTGGAGCGTCGCCCGGCTGGTCGATCAACTGGGCGCCGAACGCTACCGGTTGGACGTGCTGCGCAGCGGGGACCTCGCCGTCGAATCCTCGTTCCGCTTCGGCTTCGACCTGCTGGACGCCGAACAGGCCCGCGCCTTCCGGCTGTTGGCCGTCCCCGAGGTCCCGGACCTGTCGGCGGCGGAGGCGGCGGCCGTCCTGGACCGGCCGGATCCGGCCGCCGAGTCGCTGGCCGAGTCGCTGGTGGACTGCTCGATGCTGGAGGTCGCGGCGAGCCCCGACCGCTACCGCTACCACGATCTGCTGCGGGCCTTCGCCCAGCGGATCGACCGGACCGCCTGCCCGGGCGGCCCGAGCGACGAGGCGGATCGCGACGCCGAACGGGCGGCCGTGCTGGCCCGGTTGGTGGACCACCACCACGCCAGGGTGACGGCCGGGTCCCGGGCCGCCGGGGACTACGTGGCCGTCGGGGCGCTGGTGCGCCAGTGCGCGGAGCTCCCCGGCCGCTCCCCGGGGGCGGCGCCCGGCCTCGACCGGCTCGCCGAACTCCTGCTGGGCGTCTGCCTGTCGGCGGACTCCGGACACGCCACCCGCCCGCTCGGGCACGCCGCCAAAGCCCTGCTGCGCGCCGCCCTTCAGGAGGGCGACCGGACCGCCGAGGCCCGGGCGCGCCTGGTGCTCGGCCGGCTGCTGGCCGAGGTCGGTTCCGCGTCGTCGGCCCTGGCCGAGCTGCTCCGGGCCCGCGACCTGTGCACCGCGCACGGCCTGCCGCAGCCGCTGCTCGCGCTCGCGCACGGGTCGCTCGCCGCCTGCCTCGTCCAACTCGGTCGCCCGGACGAGTCGGTGGCCGGGTACTCGGCCGCCGTCGCGGTGTGGCAGCGGACCGGTGACCGGCGCGCGCTGGCCGCCGAACTGCTGGAACTGGCGGCGGCGTTCGCCCGGCAGGGCCGCTTCGGCGCGGCGGGCCGGGTGGTCGACCAGGCCCTGGTGATCGGCCACGACCTGGCCGACCGCGAACTGGAGGCCCGCGCCCGGGACTCGCTCGGCTCGATCGCCCACGACCTCGGCCGGCACGACCAGGCAGCCGCCCACCGCCGCGCCGCCCTCGCCCTGACCGACCCGGGCGACCACCGGCGCACCGGCCGCCTCCTGCTGCGGCTCGGCGAGTCCCTGCGCGCGGCCGGCCGCGGACCGGAAGCGGCCGAGGCCGCGGAGCGCGCGGTCGAGGCGCTCACCCTGGACGGCGACCACCGCGGGCGCGGCCTGGCCCTCGCCGCCCTCGGCGACGCCCTGCCCGACCCGGCCCGGGCCCGCCCCTACTGGGCCGAGGCACACGCGATCCTCGCCCCGATCGGCGCACCGGAAGCCGACCGCCTCCTCCCCCTCCTCGGCACCCCCCACCCACCCGACCCACCCCGCCGCCCCTGGCCCTCCTGGCTCCCGGCCTGACCCAGCCGAGGAGGGCGGGGCGGTGCCGTTCCCCGGTCCGCTGCCGGCGGTCCTGGCACCGGGCGCGGACGGCCGAGTTGCCCCGGCTTCTGGTCCGACCCCGGCACCCCGGCGGACGCCCGGGCCGCCTCGGCTTGCGTGACTCCCGGTCAACGTGCGGGATCGGCACGGACTGCCGGGCGTCCCCGGGCCGGATCGCCTTCCGGCATGTGTCTGTGGGGGGCTCGGTGTCCTTGTGCAGGCTGGTTCGCCGGGGGTGGGTGCCTGGTGCCGCTGTTCGGTGATGCCCGCACCGGCACCGGCTTGGCTTGCCTTGGCGGACCGCCGCAGCGGGGCCCGCGCTCGCTGGGCCGAGGTGCCCTTCCTTCCGGCTTCGGCGAGCTTGCCGGTGGTGGACCGCCTGGCATCCCTCCTCGGCGATGCCCGCCGGGTCCGTCCTGGCCCTACGGGCTCAGGCCCGGCACTTGCCGGGCCGGGGCGCACTGGGTGTCGTTGTCGGGCGCGCTCGGCGGATCGGACCGGGAACGCCTGGTGCCGCGGCCCGGCGGGGGGCGGCCCCGGGCCGCGGCACCAGGGGCCTGCGCAGGCCGCCGCGACCGTCCAC
>NZ_JBHVER010000056.1:0-40772 GCF_042802195.1 Kitasatospora sp. NPDC057500
GCGGTGCGCGGCAGGGCCCCTTCTCACAAGTCAGCGGCGGAACGGACCGGTGACCTCGTAGGTGATGCCGCCGGAGGAGCTGCCGCTGGTGCCGCGCTGGCTGGAGAAGTACAGGCGGGTGCCGTCGGGGGAGAACGCCGGGCCGGTGATCTCCGAGGAGGACTGGCCGGTGATCCGCAGGAAGGGCGCGACGACGTCGTCCGGCGTGATGACGCAGATCTCCATGTTGCCGCCGTCCTCGGCGACGTACAGGTCGCCGAAGGTGGAGCCGGTGACGTTGTCCACGCCGGTCAGCGGCGCGGTGCCGGGGCTGACCAGCGAGTCGTCGTAGGCCAGCTCGTAGGTGCCGGCGGCCAGGTTGACCTGCCAGACCCGGTTGTCGCCCTTGGTGGTGAACCAGACCGTGTCGTTGGCGTAGTGACAGCCCTCGCCGCCGTTGAAGCGCTTCGCGCCGGTGACCTGGTTGCGGGTGGTGGTCGGGGCGCCGTCCGGGTCGGGGACGGTGGCCCAGGTGAAGGTGCCGGAGGTGGCGGTGCCGGCCTTGAGGACCTGCAAGGTGCCGGCGGACAGGTTGCCCCAGGTGGTCGGGACGAACCGGTAGAAGCAGCCGTCGCTCTCGTCCTCGGTCAGGTAGACCACCCGGCGGACCGGGTCGGCGGCGGCCGCCTCGTGCTTGAACTTGCCCATCGCGTCACGGCGGACGGCGGCGTTCACGCCGAACGGGTCGGTCTCGTAGACGTAGCCGAGGCTGACCTCCTCGCAGGACAGCCAGGTGTTCCACGGGGTGGCACCGCCCGCGCAGTTCTGCCGGGTGCCGGACAGGATCCGGTACGCGCCGGTGACCGAACCCGAGGAGTTGAACCGCAGGGCGCTCGCACCGCCGGAGGGGTTGATCTCCGAGTTGGAGACGTAGATCCAGCCCGTCCCGTCGGTGAAACAGGCACCGCCGTCGGGCGCGCTGTGCCAGGCGTACGAGGTGCCCGTGACCACCTGGCCGGAGCGGGCGACGACCCGGCTGGTGAAGCCGGCCGGAAGCTGGATGCCGTTGGCGTCGGCGGCGCCGAGCGCCCCGTACGGGCCCGGCCCGTTCTGCGCGGGGGCCGCGTAGGCGGCGCCCTGCGTCAGGGTGCCGACGAAGGCCGCGGCCGAGGCACCGGCGACGGCGCCGCGCAGGAAGGTACGTCGTTCCATGCTGACTCCCAGGGGGAAGCGTATGGTCCGCCGTCCGGTCGGACGGCGGGGACGCGCGCCCGAAGGCTAGGGAGCGGGGGTGGCCGTACCGGCAACGAGCGGTGAACGGCTCGCCCGTCCCCCGGGAACAGCGCTGTTCACCGTCCACCGACAGTGCGGCCACGCAGTGTCACCGAAAGAGGGGCCGCGGACACCGGAAGGGCCCGCCCCACCGGTACGTCCGGCGGGGCGGGCCCTTGGTGCGTGACGCGACCGCCCGGGATCAGCCCCAGGTGATCAGGCGCTTCGGGTACTCCAGGATGCCCGCGATGTCGGCCAGCACCTTGGAGCCCAGCTCGCCGTCGACCAGCCGGTGGTCGAAGGAGAGCGCCAGCGTGGTGACCTGGCGCGGGACGACCTTGCCCTTGTGCACCCACGGCAGTTCCCGGACCGCCCCGAAGGCGAGGATGGCCGCCTCACCGGGGTTGAGGATCGGGGTGCCGCTGTCGACGCCGAAGACTCCGACGTTGGTGATCGTGACCGTTCCGCCCTGCATGTCGCCGGGCGCGGTCTTCCCCTGCCGGGCGGTGTCGATCAGCTCGCCGAGCGAGACGGCCAGGGCGGAGAGGGTCTTCGCGCCCGCGTCCTTGATGTTGGGGACGATCAGGCCGCGCGGGGTGGCCGCGGCGATGCCGAGGTTCACCTGGCCCTTGATGACGATCTCCTGGGCCGCCTCGTCCCACTGGGCGTTGATCCCGGGGTTGCGCTTGATCGCGGTGAGCAGCGCCTTGGCGACCAGCAGCAGCGGGCTGACCCGGACGTCCCGGCCCAGCTCGCCGCTCTCCTTGAGGCGGCGGACGAACTTCATCGTCCGGGTGACGTCGACCTGGACGAACTCGGTGACGTGCGGGGCGGTGAAGGCCGAGGCCACCATCGCCTGCGCGGTCGCCTTGCGGACGCCCTTGATCGGCACCCGGACGTCGCCCGCACCGGGAACGGCCACCGGGGCGGCGGCCGGCTCGACGGCCTGCTCGACGACCGGTGCCCCCGCCGGGGCCGGGGCGGCCGCCGCCGCGTGGGCGTGCAGGTCCTCGCGGGTGATCACGCCGTCCGGACCGGTCGGGGTGACGGCCCGCAGGTCGATCCCGAGGTCCTTGGCGAGCTTGCGCACCGGCGGCTTGGCCAGCGGCCGGTCACCGCCCACCGCGACCGGCGCGGGGGCCGGGGCGGCGACGGGGGCGGCAACCGGCACGGGGGCCGGAGCCGCGACGGGGGCGGCGGCCGTACTGCGCCGGGCCCGGCGCTGGCTGCCGCCGGTCCGCGGGCCGTAGCCGACCAGCACCTCGCGCCGCTCGGGCTCGGCCGCCTCCGCGGGAGCGGCAGCGGCAGCCGGAGCCGGGGCGGCGGCCGGAGCCGCGGGCGCACCCGCCTCGCCGGCCACCGCGACCGAGATGATCGCGGTGCCGACGTCGACCGTCGCGCCCTCCGGGAAGAACAGCTGCTCGACGACCCCGTTGAACGGGATCGGCAGCTCCACGGCGGCCTTGGCGGTCTCCACCTCGCAGACGACCTGCCCGTCGGTGACGGTGTCACCGGGCTTGACGTACCAGCTGAGGATCTCGGCCTCGGTGAGGCCCTCGCCCACGTCGGGCATCTTGAACTCGCGGAGCGAGCGAACTTCGGTGGTCATCATCGCTCCCCTGGATCAGTACGCGAAGGCGCGGTCGACGGCGTCGAGCACGCGGTCCAGGTCGGGGAGGAAGGCCTCCTCGACCCGCGACGGCGGATACGGCGCGTAGTAGCCGCCGACCCGCAGGATCGGCGCCTCCAGGTGGTAGAAGCACCGCTCGGTGAGCCGGGCGGCCAGTTCGGCGCCCATGCCGAGGAACACCGGTGCCTCGTGCACCACGATGCCGCGCCCGGTCCGCTTCACGGACTCCTCCAGGGCGGCGAAGTCGACGGGGGTGAGCGAGCGCAGGTCGACGACCTCCAGCCGGCGGCCGTCCTCCTCGGCGGCCGCGGCGGCCTCCAGGCAGACCTTGACCATCGGGCCGTAGGCGATCAGCGTGGCGTCGGCGCCGGGGCGCACGATCCGCGCGTCGTGCAGGCCCAGGTCGGCGGCGTCGCCGACCTCGCCCTTGTCCCAGTAGCGGCGCTTGGGCTCCAGGAAGATCACCGGGTCGTCCGACTCGATGGCCTGGCGCAGCATCCAGTGCGCGTCGTGCGCGTTGGACGGGCTGACCACCCGCAGACCGGCGGTGTGCGCGAAGTACGCCTCGTGCGACTCGCTGTGGTGCTCGACCGCGCCGATGCCGCCGGCGTAGGGGATGCGCACGGTGACCGGCATCTTGACGTGGCCGAGCGCGCGGGCGTGCATCTTGGCCAGCTGGGAGACGATCTGGTCGAAGGCCGGGTAGACGAAGCCGTCGAACTGGATCTCCACGACCGGGCGGTAGCCGCGCAGCGCGAGGCCGATCGCGGTGCCGACGATGCCGGACTCGGCGAGCGGGGTGTCGATCACCCGGTCCTCCCCGAAGTCCTTCTGCAGACCGTCGGTGATCCGGAAGACGCCGCCGAGCTTGCCGATGTCCTCGCCCATCAGGACGGTCTTCGGGTCGCTCTCCAGCGACTTGCGCAGAGCGCTGTTGAGCGCCTTGGCGATGCTGAGCTGACCGGCCATCAGAGGTTCTCCCCCGCCTCGAAGGAGGCCGCGTACTCGACGTACCCGGCCCGTTCCTCATCGACCAGCGCGTGCGGCTCGGCGTAGACGTGGTCGAAGATCAGGGTGGGGTCCGGGTCCGGCATGCCGCGCACGCCCTCGCGCACCCGCAGCCCGAGCCGCTCGCTCTCGGCGTCGACCGAGGCGAAGAACGCCTCGTCGGCCAGGCCCTCCTTCTCCAGGAGGGTGCGCAGCCGGGCGATCGGGTCCTTGGCCTTCCAGGCCTCGGTCTCCTCGGCGAGCCGGTAGCGGGTCGGGTCGTCGGAGGTGGTGTGCGCGCCCATCCGGTAGGTGAACGCCTCGACCAGCACCGGGCCGTTGCCGCTGCGGGCGTGCTCCAGCGCCCAGCGGGTCACCGCGAGGCAGGCCAGCACGTCGTTGCCGTCGACCCGTACGCCGGGGAAGCCGAAGCCGGAGGCGCGGCGGTACAGCGGGATCCGGGTCTGGGTGGTGGTGGGCTCGGAGATCGCCCACTGGTTGTTCTGGCAGAAGAACACCACCGGGGCGTTGTAGACCGAGGCGAAGGTGAAGGCCTCGTTGACGTCGCCCTGGCTGGACGCGCCGTCGCCGAAGTACGCGATCACCGCGTCGTCGGCGCCGTCCTTGGTGATGCCCATCGCGTAGCCGGTGGCGTGCAGGGTCTGCGCGCCGATCACGATGGTGTACAGGTGGAAGTTCTTCTCGTTCGGGTCCCAGCCGCCGTGGTTCACGCCGCGGAACATGCCGAGCAGGTTCAGCGGGTCGACGTCGCGGCACCAGGCGACGCCGTGCTCGCGGTAGGTGGGGAAGGCGTAGTCGCCGGGCCGCAGCGCGCGGCCGGAGCCGACCTGGGCGGCCTCCTGGCCGAGCAGCGAGGCCCACAGGCCAAGTTCGCCCTGGCGCTGCAGGGAGGTGGCCTCCGCGTCGAACCGGCGCACCAGCACCAGGTCACGGTAGAGGGCTCGAAGCTCGTCCGGCTCCACGGTGAGCGGGAAGTCCGGGTGCTCGACCCGCTCGCCTTCCGGGGTGAGCAGCTGCACGAGCTCCGGCTGGGCGTCCTTACCCGTGGCGCGGAGGGTGTCAGGGACGCCGGGGGCCGCCTTCTTGCGAGCCCTCGCCGTGCTTTTGACGGTCACGTTCACTCCTCGGTCTGTCCGGCCGCCCGGGGTCGCCGGTGACCGGTCCGGTCACCGCCTCGCGGGGCGCGCGTGGGTGTGCGCTCCCATCTGCGGGGCAGGTGGTGATCCTGTTCCGACGGCGTCCCTCACGAGAACGTTACCCAGCGTCCGCCCTTGGCGCGTCTGCGCTAGGACGTCCTACTTGTTCGGGGCCTACAAACGCTTATGTGGCGCAGCTCTCAATTCGGTCGCCTTCAGGACACCTGCGCACGTTATCCGGGCAGAGGCTCCCGCGTAAGGGGGTTACCGGCATCGGTTTCCACCGCTCTGGCCGGATCGTGACCCCGGTCCGGTGCGGGCGAGAGGTCTTTCGTAGGGTGATATGGGAGGCTTTGCGCGTGACTGATAAGGGACAAATCAGGGTATTCCTCCTCGACGACCACGAGGTGGTCCGCCGGGGCGTCCATGAACTGCTCTCGGTCGAGGACGACATCGAGGTGGTCGGGGAGGCCGGCACCGCCGCCGAGGCGCTGACCAGGATCCCGGCCGTCGGCCCCGATGTCGCGGTCCTGGACGTCCGGCTGCCGGACGGCAACGGGGTGGAGGTCTGCCGGGAGATCCGCTCCCGGCTGCCGGGGATCAAATGCCTGATGCTGACCTCGTTCTCGGACGACGAGGCGCTGTTCGACTCGATCATGGCGGGCGCCTCCGGCTACGTGCTGAAGGCGATCCGCGGCACCGACCTGATCACCGCGGTCCGGGACGTCGCGGCCGGGCGCTCGCTGCTCGACCCGGTCGCCACCAGCCGGGTGCTGGCCCGGCTGCGGGACGGCGGCGAGAAGGAGGACGAACGGCTCTCCCAGCTCACCAAGCAGGAGCGCCGCATCCTGGACCTCATCGGCGAAGGGATGACCAATCGTCAGATCGGCAACGAGCTGCACCTCGCCGAAAAGACGGTGAAGAACTACGTCTCCAGTCTGCTCTCGAAGATGGGGATGGAGCGCCGCACCCAGGCGGCCGCCTTCGTCGCCCGGCACCAGGCGGACCACCAGCACGGATAGGGCGGATGCACAGAACTGACGAGCTGTCAAGGACCCCCGCCGAGAGGTCCTAACCTCTGGCTGTGACTTTCAGCCAGACCCTTGCCCTCGCACCAGCCCGTCCCGACCTCACCGCCCCCCCGATAGGAACCCTCAGCCCGCCCGTCCCCCACGCCGCGCTCGCCGAGGTCCTGCGCCGCTACCGGGTGGGACGCCTGCTCACCGCCGAACCCGTCGCCGAAGGCCTGCTGAACCGCGGCTACCGGGTCACCACCGAGGCCGGCGGGTACTTCCTGAAGTGCTACGTCGACGCCGCGACCGCCGGCCGCGAGGCCGTCGCCGCCCACCACCGCGCGATGGCCGCGCTGGCCGCCCTGGGCCTGCCCGTCGCTCCCCCGCTGCCCCTCTCCGGGCGGTCCGGCACCATCGCCGCGTTCGGCGGCCGGCTGTTCGCGCTCTTCCCCTGGGTGGAGGGCCGGCACCGGCACGGCACCGAGCTGGCCCCGCCGAGGTGCGCCGAACTGGGCACGCTGCTCGGCCGGCTGCACGGCGCGCTCGACGAGGTCTGCGCGCCGGTCGCACAACCCTCCGGCTACCGCAGCGCCGACCCGATCGACAGCTCCGTACTCGCCCGCGAGCTGCGCCGCCGGGCCCGCGAGCACCAACCGCACGGCGAGCTGGACGCCCTGGTCGAGCGCCGGCTGACCGAACGGCTGGACCTGCTCGCCGAGCACGCCCACCGCCGCCCGCTCCCGCAGGCCGCCCCGCCCACCGGCTGGACCCACGGCGACTTCCACGGGCTCAACCTGCTGCACCGGGGCGAGGCGGTCGCGGCCGTCCTGGACTGGGACAAGCTCGGGCCGCAGCCGCGCGCCGAGGAGGCCGTCCGCGCGGCCACCCTGCTGTTCAACGACCGCGTCACCGGGGTGCTCGACCTCGTCCGGGTCCGGCACTGGTCGCAGTCCTACCGGGCCACCGGCGCCGCCACCGCCGAGCACCTGGCCGCCGCCGCGCACCGGGTCTGGTGGGAGCGGCTGAACGACTTCTGGATGCTCCAGTGGCGCTACCAGCGGGCCGACCACCGGGCCGACCCGCTCTACCCCGCCTCGGCGGGCCAGTTGGCGTGGTGGTGCCAGGAGTACGAGCAGGTCCTGGACGCCTTCGCCAACTGACCCGACGGGTCAGGGCGTCGAGGTACCACCGGCCGCCGGCTGCGTCGGCTTGGGCGTGGTCCCGCTCCCGCCGCCGGCCGGCGGCGGCGTGCTCCCGCCCGTCGGCGGCGGGTTGGTCGCCGGCTGCGTGGCCGGGGCCGTCGTCGCGCCGCCGCCCGTCCCCGTGGTCGGGGCCGTGGTCGGAGGGGCGGTGGCCGACCCGGTCGTCGTCGTGGACGGCGTCGGCGGCTTGCTGTCGGCCGTGGTCGGCGGCGCCGTCGGGCTCGGGGTGTTGTGCTTGCCGGTCTGCTGGGTCGGCTGCTGGTTCTGGTTGCCGCCGCCGCCGTTGTTGTTGTTGTCCGTCGGCTGCTGCGTACGCCGGGGGCTCTGGGAGGTCGGACCCGGGGCCGTGGTCGTACCGGAGCTGGGCGCGGTGGTCTCCGGCGCCGTCGACACCACCCCGGCGGACGGACTGGTGTCGCCCGTCTTCGGGTCGGGGCCGTCGCCGCCGCCGCTGAGCGCCAGGGCGATGCCGGTACTGGCCGCGACGAGCACCGCCGCGATGCCGGCCACCCAGCGCCACGGCCCGCGCCCGCCGGAGCCGCGCCCGTGCCCGCCGCCGTGCGCGTCGCCGGAGTCGCCGCCGCCGTACGGCCCGCCGGCCGCCGGGTAGGGCGAGGCCGGCGTGTGCGGTCCGCCCGGCACCTGGTAGGGCAGCACCGCCGTCGGGTCGCCCGGGACACCGGCCCCGAGCACCGCCGTCTCGTCCGTGCCGACCGCCGGCAGCCCGCCGCCGTGGACCGGCCCGCCGGCCGCGCCGACCGGGGCGCCGATGACCCAGCCGCCGGTGCCGCCGGTCAGCTCGCGCAGCGCGTGCTCGATGTGCGCGCGGAACTCGTCGGCGTCCTGGAACCGGTCGTCCGGGTTCTTCGCCAGTGAACGCAGCACCAGCGGGTCCAGCCCGGCCGGCACCCGCGGATTGGCCTGCGAGGGCGGCACCGGGTTGTCCTGCACGTGCTGGTAGACCACCGACAGCGGGGTGTCGCCGGTGAACGGCGGGCGCAGCGTCAGCAGTTCGTACAGCATGCAGCCGGCCGCGTACAGGTCGGAGCGGTGGTCGACCGGCTTGCCCAGCGCCTGCTCCGGCGAGAGGTACTGCGGGGTGCCCATGACCATGCCGGTCTGGGTCATCGTCGAGGCCGTGCCGGTGAGCGCCCGGGCGATGCCGAAGTCCATCACCTTGACCGCGCCGCTGTTGGTGATGATCACGTTGGCGGGCTTGATGTCACGGTGCACGATGCCGTGCCGGTGGCTGTAGGACAGCGCCTCCAGCACGCCCGCGATGATGATCAGCGCCTGGTCGACCGGCGGCTCCGCCTCGTCCACCAGCAGCTCGCGGACGGTCCGGCCCTCGACCAGCTCCATCACGATGTACGGCGTCGACTCCTCGCCGACGAACTCCTCGCCGGTGTCGTACACCGAGACGATCGCGTGGTGGTTGAGCGCCGCGACGGCGTGCGCCTCCCTGGTGAAGCGCAGCCGGGCGATCTCGTCCTGCGCCAGTTCGCCGCGGAGCAGCTTCACCGCCACGGTCCGGCCGAGCCGGACGTCCTGGGCGGCCAGCACCTCGGCCATGCCGCCCCGGCCGAGCCGGTGGGTCAGCCGGTAGCGGCCGTCGCCGACCGTGCCCAGCGGGGCCGTGGTGCCGCGGCCGGGCGTCTGCGGCCCCGGGCCCCCGTACGGCGGGAACGCGGTGGTGGCGGCGTCGCTCCCGGGCTCGGGCGTCCTCGGGGCCCCGCCGGCCGGACCGGCCGCCCAGGCCCCGTCGTCGTCCGGATGATGCGTCTGTGCCATCGCTCCTCGCCCCGGGCCTTCGCTCGGATCGCGGTGCCCTGTCGCTCGTGTCCCCGAACGCTACCGTCTCCGGCCGACGCCTGTAGCAGGCGCGATCCGGACGGAACGCGTCAGAGCAGGCCATTCCGGTCGGCCGGACCGTCCAGGTGCAGCACCGTGGCGATCTCGCCCGAGACGCGCGAGTTGGTGTCGGAGGTCGTGTCCCGCTCGGCCCGGTTGACCACGATCGCGATGATGATGACCGCCAGCACGATCACGCCGACGATGATGCCGATGATCACCAGCGCGGTCGAGCAGCCGCCGCTGTTGGACGCCGGGGCCGGCTGGAACGGCGGCGCCGGCATCGGGTGCGGCGGCGGGGTGTGCGCCTGCTGCGGCCCCTGCTGGTGCAGGAACTGCGGCTGGGGGGTGTGCGGGGCCTGGAAGGCCGGGGGCGGGGTCTGGAACGGCTGCGGCTGCGGCGCGGCGAACGGCTGCGGGGTCTGCGGCGCCTGGAAGGCCTGCGGCGTCTGGAAGGGCTGCGGCTGCGGGAACGGCTGCGGCGTCTGCGGGGCCTGCGGCGCCGCGTGCACCGAACGCGGCCCGTCGGTGATCACCAGCGGGTTGCTGGCCGCCAGCGGGCTGCCGCCGCCCTTGGCCGCGCCGATCAGCCGCTCCGCCTCGTCGCGCATCGCCGCCGCGCTCGCGAAGCGGTGCGCCGGGTCCTTGCGCAGCGCCGTGGCCACGAACTCGTCGACCGCCGGGCTGATCCGCGGGTTGAGCGTGGACGGCGCCGGCGGCTCCTCCTGGACGTGCTTGTACGCGATCGAGAAGGCCGAGTCGCCGTCGAAGACCAGCTGCCCGGTGAGCATCTCGAAGAGCATCACGCCGACCGAGTAGAGGTCGGAGCGGGCGTCCACCGGCTTGCCCAGCGCCTGCTCGGGCGAGAGGTACTGCGGGGTGCCGACCACCATGCCGGTCTGGGTCATCGAGGTGACCCCGGTCTCCAGCGCGCGGGCGATGCCGAAGTCCATGACCTTGACGACGCCCTTGCGGTCGAACATGACGTTGCCGGGCTTGATGTCGCGGTGCACCAGACCGCGGTCGTGGGAGGCCTCCAGCGCGTTCAGCACGCCGACGGTGACGCGCAGCGCCTCCTCGGCCGACATCGCGCCGTGCTGGGCGGCCGCCTCGTTGATCGCGTCCCGCAGGCCCTTGCCGTCGATCAGCTCCATCACGATGTACGGCGTGCTGGAGCCGTCGGGCGCGACGTCCTCGCCGCTGTCGTAGACGCGGACGATGTTGCCGTGCTCCAGCTTGGCCACGGCCTGCGCCTCGCGGCGGAAGCGCTCCTTGAACGAGGCGTCCCGGCCCAGCTCGGCGTGCATGCTCTTGAGCGCCACCGACCGGTCCAGCACGCTGTCGTACGCGAGGTGCACCGAGGCCATGCCGCCTTCGCCCAGCACCCGCTGCAGCACGTACCGCCCGTTGCCCAGGGAGTAGCCCTCGACCGCCGCGTTGCCGTGCTCGCTCATGGTCCTCTGCTCCCCCTCGGTGCGGCCCTGCCGCCGCGACCGTGACGTTCGGTCTCGTCCGTGCGTGTGCGGGCCCGGCCCGCTGGCCTGCCCGGCCCCTGTCGTGGCGTTCGCCCGGCCCTCGACAGGGGCCCAGGGTATCGGCTCGCGACGACACCGACCGGTCCAGGGCCGACACTGTGTCCAGGTCGCGACCCGGTACCGGCCGGTAGTGCGTGCGGCACCGGGACGCCCCGTCGCGCCCGGTGCCCCACGGTCCCGGCGGGACCGTGGAGGTACGGGTACGGCCTACAGGTACGGGCCGGAGCGGATGCCGCGGCCCTCGCCCGGCTCGTCGCCCTCCGGCTCCCCGCCGTGCAGGCCGGGCGGCAGCGCCCGCCGCATCTGCTCCAGCTGCGCCCGCGCCGCCATCTGCTGGGCGAACAGCGCCGTCTGGATGCCGTGGAACAGCCCCTCCAGCCAGCCCACCAGCTGCGCCTGCGCGATCCGCAGCTCGGCCTCGGTCGGGATCGAGTCCTCGGTGAACGGCAGCGACAGCCGCTCCAGCTCGGCGACCAGCTCGGGGGCCAGGCCGAGCTCCAGCTCCTTGATCGAGCTGGCGTGGATGTCCTTCAGCCGGGCCCGGCTGGCCTCGTCGAGGGGGGCCGCCCTGACCTCCTCCAGCAGCTGCTTGATCATGCTGCCGATCCGCATGACCTTGGCGGGCTGCTCGACCATCTCGGTCACCGGCAGCTCGCGCGGGCCGTCCCCGTCGTCGCCCCCGCCCATGCCCATGCCGACCGTTCCCTGGCCCACCGGCAGCCCGTCCGGTCCGACGATCAGCACCTTCTGGCCGTCCTGCGGCTGCCCGCCCATGGCCTGGTGGAACTCCTGCGACGAGCGCTCGTTCATCGGATTCGTCATGAACCACATTCTCCCTCACTGGGGTTGCCCGGGTGGAGGCCCCCGGCCACCCGGGCACGACGCTACGCCCCGGGAGCGGGCGGCGGTATCCGTACGGATACTCAGTCCGCCCGGGTACCGGGACGGAGTTCGGCAGGGCGGCTCGGCGGGGCGGCTCGGCGGGCGCGCGGTCAGCCGCGCCGCAGCCGCAGGCCGATCAGGCCCAGCCCGAAGCCGATCAGGCCGAGGCCGGCGCCGAGCGGGAGCTGGCGGGTGGAGGCGTCGTCCCACCGGGTGGGCAGTACGACCGGGCCCACCGCCACGGTCGGCTGCCCGGGCCGGCCGAGCGCCAGCGTCTCGCTCCCGGTGCCGTCGGCGGGCTCGGCCGGGGCCGGGGTGTCCGCGGCGGGCTCGGCCGCGGTACCGGCGGGCCGCTCCGGCGCCTGCTCGGCGGGCCGCTCGGGGGCCCGCTCGGGCGACTGCTCGGGTGCCCGCTGGGTGCGCTCGGGGGCGGAGGCCGGGTGGTGCCGCTGCCGGCGCTGCTCCCACTCGGCCCAGGGGACGCCGGGGCGCAGGTGCCCGGCCCGCTGCCGGTCGGGCGCACCGGCCGGCACCAGCGCGGAAGCGCCGACGGTGCTGGACGTGGTGGACGTACTGGACGTACTGGTCTCGGTGGACTTGGTGGCCGCGGTGTCCGTACCGGCGGTCGCCGAGTCCTCGGCGGAGGCCCCGGGGGGAGGGGACGCCTCCACGGAGGCCTCCGCAGGCGCCTCCGCAGGCGCCTGCGCCGGTGCCTCCGGGGAGGCCCCCACGGACGGCGAGGCGGACGGCCGCCCGGCCGGCCCGGTCGGCGCGGCCACCGCCGCCGCCGGGCCGACGGCCAGCGGAACGGCGAGACCGAGCGCCGCCACCACCAGCAGCCGTGCACGCCACTCGGCACGGCGGGAGGACGGCGGCGGCGGTGCTGCGGGCAGCGGCCCGAGGAACGCGGACGAAGGTGCGAACACGGTCGAGGTCCTTCCGCGACGGCCGACCGCGCGGGGCGGGGTCGGCGGCGGGACAGCTCCCGTCCAGCGTCACACAGTCCGACATTCCAGGCATGTCGGATGGTCCGGACCGGCACCCCGCCGCCGCCCGCCGGGCGGGCTCAGGCCCGCAGCACCACCTTGCCGACCTGTGCCCCGGCCTCCAGCACCCGGTGCGCCTCGGCGGCCTCGGTCAGCGGCAGCACCCGGTCGACCACCGGCTTCACCACCCCGGAGGCGACCAGCGGCCAGACGTGCTCGCGCACCGCCGCCACGATCGCCGCCTTCTCGGCCAGCGGCCGCCCGCGCAGATTGGTCGCGATCACCGCGCCGCGCTTGCGCAGCAGGGTGTTGAGGTTCAGCTCGCCGCTCACCCCGCCCTGCAGCCCGATGATCACCAGCCGCCCGTTGACCGCCAGCGCGTCCACGTTCCGCTGGAGGTACTCGGCACCCATGATGTCGAGGATCACGTCCGCCCCGGCGCCGCCGGTGGCCTCCCCGAGCACCTCGACGAAGTCCTGCGCGCGGTAGTCGATCAGCACGTCGGCGCCCAGTTCCGCGCAGCGGGCCAGCTTCTCCGGCCCGCCCGCCGTCACCGCCACCCGGGCGCCGACCGCCTTGGCCAGCTGGATCGCCATCGTCCCGATGCCGCTGGCGCCGCCGTGCACCAGCACCGTCTCGCCCGGCCGCAGATGCGCGGTGAGGAAGACGTTGGACCACACCGTGCAGGCCACCTCGGGCAGCGCGGCGGCCTGCTCCGGGGTCAGCCCCGGCGGCACCGGGAGCAGCTGGCCGACCGGCACCGCGACCCGCTCCGCGTAGCCGCCGCCGACCAGCAGCGCGCAGACCTCGTCGCCGACCGCCCAGCCGGACACCCCGGGGCCCAGCGCGGCGATCCGGCCCGCGCACTCCAGACCGGGGTAGCGGGGGCTGCCGGGCGGCGGGTCGTAGAAGCCCTGCCGCTGCAACAGGTCGGCGCGGTTGACGGCGGTGGCCGCCACCTCGACCAGGACCTCGCCCTCCCCGGGCACCGGGTCCGGCACCTCGGCCCAGACCAGTGCCTCGGGCCCGCCGGGTTCAGGAATCGTCATCGCATGCATGGCCCGACGCTACTGCGCTCCGACGGCCCGACGGGCGGGCGACCCGCCCCGTCAGCCGGCCAGGTCGGGCAGCGCCACGGCGCCGGGCAGCGCGGCCACCGCCCGGCCCGGCAGGATCAGCTTGCCCCGCCGCCGCCCGCTGCCGACCAGGACGAACGGGGCCGCGGCCACCGCCTCGTCGACCAGCAGCGGCCAGCCGGCCGGCAGGCCGACCGGGGTGATGCCGCCGTACTCCATGCCGGTCGCCTCGACGGCGGTGTCCATCGGCGCGAACGAGGCCTTGCGGGCCTCCAGGTGCCTGCGGACCGTCCGGTTGACGTCGACCCGGGTGGTCGCCAGCGCCAGGCAGGCGGCCAGGGTGGCCTCCCCGCCGCGCTTGGCGGCGACCACCACGCAGTTCGCCGAAGCCTCCAGCGGCACGTCGTAGGTCTCGCAGAAGACGGCGGTGTCGGCCTTCTCCGGATCGGTCTCGACGTACAGCACGGACCGGGCGGCCTCCCGGTCGTCCCAGTTCTTCAGCGCCTCCGCCACCGGGACGGCCAGCCGGTCCACCACCTCCAGCGCGGGGGCGGCGAAGTCGAACGTGCCGAACGGGAGCTGCGGTTGACCGGTCATGACGGGAACCCTACGCCCCCTCGGCGGACTTGATGACGATCACCCGGTCGGTGAGCTGGAGCGTCTGCGCCTCCGCCTCGGTGTAGTTGATCACCCGCCGGCCGCGCACCACCGCCACCACCACGTCGTCGAGTTCGCGCGGGTTGTGCCCTGCCTCGGCCCGGGTGATCGGGCGCTCGACCACGTCCAGGCCGTTGCCGTAGGTGAGCAGGTCCTCCATCACCGCGCCGGCGTGCGGGCTGAGCATCGACATGCCCAGCAGCCGGCCCGCCGAACTGGAGCTGGTGACCACCACGTCGGCGCCGCTCTGCCGCAGCAGCGGGGCGTTCTCGTCCTCCCGCACCGCCGCGACGATGGTCGCCGAGCGGGTCAGCTGGCGGGCGGTCAGGGTGATCAGCGCGGCGGTGTCGTCCCGCTCCGGCGCGACCACCACCCGGGCGGCGGTGGGCAGTCCGGCGCGCAGCAGCGTGTCGGTCCGGGTGGCGTCGCCGACCACGCCCACCAGGCCCTGCTGGGCGGCCTGGTCGATCACCTTGCGCTGCGGGTCGACCACCACGATCTCGTCCTTGCGCACGCCCTGCCCGAGCAGGGTGTCGATGGCGCTGCGGCCCTTGGTGCCGAAGCCGATCACGACGGTGTGCTCGCGCACGGTGGACCTCCAGCGGTTCAACCGCCACTGCTGACGGGTGCGTTCGGTGAGCACTTCGAGGGTGGTGCCGACCAGGATGATCAGGAAGATCACCCGCAGCGGGGTGACCACGAAGATGTTGGTGAGCCGGGCGCTGTCGCTGAACGGGGTGATGTCGCCGTACCCGGTGGTGGAGAGCGTCACGGTGGCGTAGTACGCCGAGTCCAGGAAGCTCAGCCCGCCGCCGGCGTTGTCGTTGTAGCCCTCCCGGTCCAGCCAGACGATCACCGTGGTGGCCAGCAGGACGCCCAGCGCCAGCAGCAGCCGGGAGCCGACCTGCCGCACCGCGGGGGCGGTACGGCGGGCGGGCAGCACGATCCCGGAGTCGGCCCAGGGCTCGGTGCCGGGCGTGACCGGCCCGGCCAGCCGCTCGCGGACGCGTCGGACACTCACGGGGCCTCCAGCAGTTCGATCTCGTCACCGGCCGCCGCGCCGCCCGGCGGCACCACCGCGAGCGCCTCGGCCAGGGCCAGGCCGCGGAGCATCGCCGGCCCGTCGTACGGGAGGTGGACCACGCCGCGGGCGGTCCGGCGGACCGGCAGCAGCCGGGTGTCCACCGGGTGTCCCGGCAGCGGATCGACGGCGGCGGCCAGCACCGGCTCGCCGGCGCTCCGCCCGGCCAGCGCGTGCAGCAGCGGCAGGGCGAGCGTCACCGTGCCGGCGACGGCGGCCAGCGGGTTGCCGGGCAGGCCGACCAGGAACCGCCCGCCGGGGAGTCCGGCCAGCACCATCGGGTGGCCGGGGCGGACGGCGACGCCGTCCACCAGCAGTCGGGCACCGCACTCGGCGAGCGCCCGGTGCAGGAAGTCCACCGGGCCGGCCGCCGTCCCGCCGGTGGTGACCAGCACGTCGGCGGCGGAGTCCCGCAGGGCGTCCCGGAGCAGCCCGGCGTCGTCGCGGACGGCGCGCGGGTCACCGGTCTCGGCGCCGGCCGCGCGCAGCCACGGCGGCAGCAGCGGACCGAGCGCGTCCCGGACCAGGCCGGGCCGGGGCAGACCGGAGCCGAGCAGTTCGTCGCCGAGCACCAGCACCTCCACCACCGGGGCGCGGCGGACGGCCAACCGGTCGTGGCCGCAGGCGGCGGCCAGCCCGAGCACCGCCGGACCGACCGGGGTGCCGGCCGGCAGCAGCAGCTCGCCGCGCCGGCACTCCTGGCCGCGCGGCCGGACGTCCTGGCCGGCGGTCAGCGCGCCGGGGGCGCGCTCGGACAGCAGCGGCCCGCACGGCTCGCCGTGCTCACGGCGGAGCACGGCGGTGGCGCCGGGCGGCAGTTGGGCGCCGGTGGCGATCTCGACGGCGGAGCCGTCGGCCAGCGGGCCGGCGGCGGGGCGCCCGGCGAGCAGCCGGCCGGTCACCTGCCAGGGGCCGGGGCCGGCGACCGCCCAGCCGTCCATCGCCGAAGTGTCGAAGGCCGGCAGGTCGGTGAGCGCGGTGAGCGGCTCGGCGAGGGTGCGGCCGAGCGCGTCGTCCAGCGGCAGGCTCAGCGGCGGCAGCGCGGGACGGCCGGCCCGGCGGGCGGTCTCCCGGGCCGCCGCCCAGCCGACCGGGCGGACCGGGGCCGGCACGGCGCGTTCCTCCATCACCCTCACGGCTGCCCCGGGTCGTCGGCCCCGGCCGCGGCCCAGCGCTCGGCGAGCGCGGCGGTGCGCCGGGACGCCTCGGCGACCGCCTCCGGGCCGCCGCCGTGCCGCGCGGCGGCGTAGCCGATCAGGAAGGCGGTCAGCGGGGCGGCCGGCCGGTCCACCCCGTGCGCGACCACCCGGGCCAGGTCGAGCAGGCCGCGGACATCGACGTCCAGGTCGATGTCCAGCTCGGCACGGACCTCGGCGATCCAGTCATCCAGCGTGCGCTCCATGCGAACATGCTGCCCGATCGACGGTTTCCCCGGGATGTTTGTCCGGTGAGCGGCGCGCGTCGTTTCGCTCACGTCCGGATGCCGGCCCGGTGAGCGGGCCGGTCCGGACGCGGGGTCAGTCCCGGGCCCCGGCGCGCTCGCGGGCCCGCTCCAGGTCCTCCCAGGTGTCGCAGTCGCGGCCGGCGTCCCCGGTGTCGGCCAGCCGGAGGGTGGGCAGCGCACCGGTCAGCCGGCGCAGCGGCAGCCCGGCGGGGTCTCCGGCGGCGGCCAGGGCGGCGCGCAGGGCGGCGGTGCGGTAGGCGGCGGCGAGCGGCTGGTCCCGGCCGGCGGAGTCGACCAGGACGGCCGCCGCGGTGTCCGGTCCGGCCGCGTCGAGGGCGGCGACCAGCCGGTGGACGGTCCGCCGGTCCAGGAACGGCAGGTCGGCGGCGAACAGCAGGACCAGGTCGGCGGTCACCTCGGCGAGGCCGGCGGCGACGGCCGCCACCGGGCCGCCACCGGGCGGGCGCTCGCGGGTCCACCGGATCCCGGGGCGGGCGGTGGGGCGGGGCGGGCCGACCACCACCGTGGTCCGGGCGTCCGCGCAGGCGGCGAGCACCCGGTCCAGCAGGGTGGTCCCACCGACGGTCAGGCCGGGCTTGTCGGCCCCGCCGAGCCGCCGGGCGGCGCCCCCGGCCGGGACGATCACGTCGTAGGGCGTCATGCCGCCAGTATCCGTCGGCGGGCTCAGCCGGCGGCCCCGTCCTTCCCGGGCTCCGGCCCGGCATCCGCACCGTCCGCGTCGTCGGGCTCCTCGGGTTCCTCGGGCTCCTCGGGCTCCTCGGAATCGTCCGGCCCGCCGGGCTCGGGGACAGTTCCCGGCTCGGCTTCGGCGTCCGGCTCCCCGTCGGCGCCCTCGACGGCCGGGGCGGCCGTGTTGGCGGCGGCGCTCAGCTCCAGCACGACCGGCAGGGTCAGCTCCCCGTACCGCTGGTTCACCGCCGCCACCAGCGCCTCCGCGTCGTCCGGGTGCTCGGCCAGCAGCCGGTCGAAGTCCTGCAGGTACTCCCCGGTGAACGCCAGCACCCGGTCCGCGTCGTCGCCCTGGTCGGGCGCCCGGTGCCCGGCGATCACCCGCTCCGCGCCGAGCTCACCGATCCGGCCCAGGTTGCGGACCCACTCGGTGCGCTGTTCCGGCGTGGTGTCGGCGGTCCAGACGTGGGTGCCGTTGTACGCGAAGTCGCCGGCCACCACGGTGCGGATGCTGGGCACGTGCACCACCGTGGAGCCGCCGCAGTCGCCCTGCCCGAGCAGCAGCACCGGGATCACCTGCCGGTCGACCATCAGCGGCTGGGGCAGCAGCGGCGCCGGGACCAGCGGGTGGTCCGGGATGTCGTCGCCGAACACCGGCTTCCACTGGGCCACCTTCGCGGCGGCGGTGCGCAGGATGCCGTCGACGACCGGCGGGGCGGCCAGCAGCCGCGCCTCGGGGAAGAGCCGCAGCACCTCCTCGGCGCCGAAGTAGTGGTCGGGGTGCTGGTGGGTGATCACGATGGCGAGCAGGCGGCGGCCCTTGCCCGCCACCCACTCGGCCAGCTCGCGGCCGGCGCTGCGGGTGAGCTGGGCGTCGACCAGGATCGCCGTCTGCTCGCCGAGGATCAGCGTGGAGGTGGCGAAGAAGGCCGACTCGGGGCCGGTGAAGACGTCGATCTCCAGCGGCCGGACCGGCGCCCCGGCGGCGGACGCCGCGTCGACCGGGTCCGCGCCGGCGTTCTCCTCGGACTCCTCGGACGGGGACGACGTCACTGGCTGCTCCCTCTGGTTCGGCGGCTCGCGCCCTACAGCATGGGAGCACGGCGTGCGGAAAACGCGGGAGGCGCGCCCGGCGGGGGCGCGCCTTCCCGATCACGTGTCCGGATGGTGACCTCCGCGGCGGAGGTCGGCCCCCCGGCTCAGCCCTTGCGGCCGGTCAGCCTGGCGAAGCGGTCGGCGACGCCCCAGGAGGTGACCCGCCAGAGCGCCTCGACGACGATGTTCCGGCTCATCTTGGACGCGCCCAGCTCCCGCTCGACGAAGGTGATCGGCACCTCGGCGACCTTGAAGCCGGCCTTCACCGTCCGCCAGGCCAGGTCGACCTGGAAGCAGTAGCCGGCCGAGGCGACCTGGTCCATGCCGAGGCCGAGCAGGGTCTCCTTGCGGAACGCCCGGTAGCCGCCGGTGACGTCCCGGATCGGCACGCCCAGCATCAGCCGCGAGTAGGTCGAGCCGCCGCGCGAGAGCAGCAGCCGGGACTTCGGCCAGTTCACCACCCGGCCGCCGGGGACCCAGCGCGAACCCAGCACCAGGTCGGCGCCGCGCAGCGCGGTGAGCAGCCGGTCCAGTTCCTCGGGGCGGTGGGAGCCGTCGGCGTCCATCTCGACGAGCACGTCGTAGCCCTCGTCGATGCCCCAGCGGAAGCCGGCCAGGTAGGCGGCGCCCAGCCCCTCCTTGCCCTTGCGGTGCATCACGTGCACCTGGGGGTCCTCGGCGGCCAGCTTGTCGGCCAGCTCGCCGGTCCCGTCCGGGCTGTTGTCGTCGGCGACGAGGACGTGCACCTCGGGGACGGCGGCGCGCACCCGGCCGACGATGCGCTCGACGTTCTCCGCCTCGTTGTAGGTGGGGATGATCACCAGCACCCGGCCGAGATCGGCAAAACCCTGCTGGTTGACGGTCACGTACTAACCTCTCGGCCGGTGGCGGGACGTGCCGGTCACCATTGCCCGCACTCATCGGAAGACACAGTCCCGGCCGACACCCCGCCGGCCCGGACGACACCGTGGAAAACACTGGGTCCTGGCATCCTACTACCGCGTCCTCGGGCCGACCCTCCTCCCGAGGCACTCCCGGCCCGCGCCCGCCGTTTCCCCCGGGGAGGTGCGGGTCGGCTAGGGTCGATGCCCGACCTTTGCCCGGATGCCCGAATCCGTCCGCCCCCGCCCGCGGCCGCCCGACGGCGGCGAGGCCCACCAGCCACTGCAGCAAGGAGCAGGACCGCGCCCATGGACAAGCTCGTCAACACCGTCCGCCCGTACGCCTGGGGTTCGGTCACCGCGCTCCCCGAGCTGCTCGGGCAGGAGCCGACCGGCGAACCGCAGGCCGAGCTGTGGATGGGCGCCCACCCCGGCGACCCCTCCCGGGCGGACCGGGGCGACGGGCCGCGCCGGCTGGACGAGCTGATCGCCGCCGACCCGGCGGGCGAGCTGGGCGCCGCCTCGGTGGCCCGGTTCGGCCCCACCCTGCCGTTCCTGCTCAAGGTCCTCGCCCCGGGCATCCCGATCTCCATCCAGGCCCACCCCTCGCTCGACCAGGCCCGCGCCGGGTTCGCCGCCGAGAACGCCCTGGGGATCCCGCTGGACGCCCCGCACCGGAACTACCGGGACGCCAACCACAAGCCCGAACTCATCTGCGCGCTCGGCGACTTCGACGGCCTCTGCGGCTTCCGCCGGCCCGCCGACGCGGCCGCGCTGCTGGCCGGTCTCGGGGTGCCCGCGCTGGCGCCGGTGATCGCCCTGCTGGGCGCCGAGGACGAGTCCGAGGCGCTCAGCGGCGCGCTGGCCGCCGTCCTCACGCTGTCGGGACCGGCTGCCGCGGAGGCGGTCCGGGACACCGCCGAGGCGGTCGGCAAGGCCGCCGCCGACGACCCGGACGGGCCGTACGCGCCGTACACCCGGATCGCCCGGGACTTCCCCGGGGACGTCGGGCTGATCGCCGGACTGCTGCTCAACCACGTCCTGCTGCGCGCCGGCGAGGCGCTCTACCTGGGCGCCGGCGTCCCGCACGCGTATCTGCACGGCGTCTGCGTCGAGCTCCAGGCCAACTCGGACAACGTGCTGCGGGCCGGGCTCACCCCCAAGCACATCGACGTGCCGGAACTGCTCAAGGTGGTCGAGTTCGCCTCCTGCTCGCCGTCCCCGCTGCTGCCGGTCGCGGTCGGGGGGACGCCCGGCGAGGAGCTGTACCCCGTGCCGATCGACGAGTTCCGGCTCTCCCGGTTCGTCCTGGACGGCCGGGAGCGGACGGTCGGCGGCGACGCCCCGCAGATCCTGCTCTGTACCGCCGGAGCCGTCCGCCTGACCTCGGCGGACGGCTCCGTCCTGGACCTGCTGCGCGGCGAGTCGGCCTACCTCGCCGCCTCCGGTGCGGCGACCGTGCTGAGCGGCACCGCCGCCACCGTCTTCCGGGCGACCGTCACCCTCTGACGCCGGCGCCCCCGGGCGCCGCCGGCTCGGGCTCGGCCTCGGGGGCCGGTTCCGGCGCCGGAGCGGCCGCGCGGTCGGACGGGACCGCCGTGCCCGGCGTCCCGCCCGCCGCCGCGAGCCGCTGCGCGGGCCAGCGGGCGTCCACCGCCTTGGTCACCCGGCGGCCCAGCTTCTGGAACGGGATCTCGACCAGCCGGTACAGCAGGTAGCTCGCCAGCACCGTGGCACCGAGGAACTCCGCGGTCCAGAGCACCTTGCCGAGGGTGTCGGTCGGCAGCGGGGGCACGCCCAGGATGGGCCGGATGGTGTGCAGGATCGGGTTGTGCAGGAGGTAGACCGAGAAGCTGATCGCGCCGAGCCAGGTCAGCACCTTGGGGAACCTGCGCTCGCGCAGCGCCATCCCGATCCCGAAGGTGAGCCAGGCGCCCAGGTACGAGGCGGTCCAGGCGATCCAGCTCGCGGTCCAGGTGTTGTTCTCCATGCCGTCCTTGTTGTACATCCACCCGACGGCCGCGCCCGCGACGATCACGAAGCCGATGCAGAACCAGGCCGGGAGGCGCTCCATCTGCCGGTGCTGGGCCCGGTAGACCACGGTTCCGGCGAACATCGTGGCGAAGATCATCCAGGTCTCGTAGGCGGGCGCCCGGCTGTTGAGGAGCACCAGGACGAGACCGAGGCCGGCCAGCAGGAGCGCACCGGTGCGGGCCAGCATCGCGTTGCCGCTGAGCATGCAGGCCAGGCCCATCACCACGATCAGGCCGGACGCCGCGACGAGGTTGCGGATCTCGCCGATGCCCCCGGTGAGCTGCGCGCTGGCGATCGAGGTGCCGAAGACCAGCGCCACCGCGGCGAGGCCGACCGCGATCGCACCGCTCCTGCGGTGCCAGTTGACGGTGAACAGCGCGGTGACCACGAAGTAGAAGACCATCTCGTAGCAGAGGGTCCAGGTCACGGCCAGGCCGTTGTACACGCCCAGGAAGTCCTGGAGCATCGTCCCGTTGGCGATCAGGGCGATCAGGTTGTGGCCGGTACGGAAGATCGTCACCGAGCCGTCGTCCGCGGGCAGGATCAGCATCGAGACCGCGATCCCGAGGATCAGCGCCGGATAGATCCGGAAGATCCGGCCGATCCAGAACGCCCTGACGTCACCGCGCCGTTCGAGCGAGGCCGGGATGATGTAGCCGCTCACGATGAAGAACAGCATGACCCCGTAGAGCCCGAAGTCGAAGTGCCACCAGATCTGCCCGCCCAGCGGGGACGGCAGGATGTTGACAAGTTCGAAGTGGTGAAGGGCCACCATCAGCGCGGCGATGCCGCGCAGCGCGTCGAGCCAGCCCAGTCTGCTCCCGGCTGCCGCCCGGAGCGCCGTGCCCTTGTCGCCCGCTGCGGGGCGTGTTCTCCGTATCCTCACAGGTGCGGACCCTAGCCGCCCACCCGGTCCGCACCACAAACCGGCCCCCCCGGCGGCGGACCGGGTGACCGGCCGTCAGTCCCGGGTCATGTCGACGAAGCGGGAGTAGTGGCCCTGGAAGGCCACGGTGATGGTCGCGGTCGGACCGTTGCGGTGCTTGGCGACGATGAGGTCGGCCTCGCCCGCGCGCGGGGACTCCTTCTCGTAGGCGTCCTCGCGGTGCAGCAGGATGACCATGTCGGCGTCCTGCTCGATCGAGCCGGACTCTCGCAGGTCGGAGACCATCGGGCGCTTGTCGGTGCGCTGCTCGGGACCTCGGTTCAGCTGGGAGAGCGCGATCACCGGCACCTCCAGCTCCTTGGCCAGCAGCTTCAGGTTTCGCGACATGTCGGAGACCTCCTGCTGGCGGTTCTCGGCCCGGCGGGAGCCGCCGGACTGCATCAGCTGGAGGTAGTCGATGACGACCAGCTTGATGTCGTTGCGCTGCTTGAGCCGGCGGCACTTGGCGCGGATCTCCATCATCGACAGGTTCGGCGAGTCGTCGATGAACAGCGGCGCCTCGCTGACGTCGGGCATCCGGCGGGCCACCCTGGTCCAGTCGTCGTCCGTCATGGAGCCGGAGCGCATGTGGTGCAGCGCCACCCGGGCCTCGGCGGAGAGCAGACGCATGGCGATCTCGTTGCGGCCCATTTCGAGCGAGAAGATCACGCTCGGCAGCTTGTTGTGGATCGAGCAGGCCCGGGCGAAGTCCAGCGCCAGGGTGGACTTGCCCATCGCGGGACGGGCCGCGATGACGATCATCTGGCCGGGGTGGAGCCCGTTGGTCAGCGCGTCGAAGTCGGCGAAGCCGGTCGGGACACCGGACATCTGGCCGTTGCGGGAGCCGATCGACTCGATCTCGTCGAGGGCGCCCTCCATGATGTCGGCGAGCGGCGCGTAGTCCTCGTTGGTGCGCTGCTCGGTGACGGCGTAGATCTCAGCCTGGGCCGCGTTGACGATCTCGTCCACGTCGCCCTCGGCGGCGTAGCCCATGCCGGCGATCCGGGTGCCGGCCTCGACCAGCCGGCGCAGCACCGCGCGCTCGTGCACGATCTGCGCGTAGTACTCGGCGTTGGCCGCGGTCGGGACGGAGTTGACCAAGGTGTGCAGGTAGCCGGGGCCGCCGACGCGCTGGAGCTCGCCGCGCTTGGTCAGCTCGCCGGCCACGGTGATCGGGTCGGCCGGCTCGCCGCGCGCGTACAGGTCGAGGATCGCGCCGTGGATCAGCTCGTGCGCGGGCCGGTAGTAGTCGGCCGGCTTGAGCACCTCGACCACGTCGGCGATGGCGTCCTTGGAGAGCAGCATGCCGCCGAGGACGGACTGCTCGGCCGCGAGGTCCTGCGGGGGGACGCGCTCGAAGCCCTCCAGGCCGCCCTCGGAGCGCTCGTCCTCGCCGTCCTGGCGGCGCTTGCCGCCGTCCCGCTTGAAGCCGCCGGAACCGCCGGGGCCGCCCTTGCCGCCCTTCTGGAAGCCGCCGCCCTGGCCCTGGCCGTTGCCGCGGCCTCGGGAGACCGGCAGCCGGTCGCCGGGGCCGTCCGGGAACGGGGCGTCGGCGAAGGCGCCGACCGGGAAGGGGTCGTCGGCGCCCTGCCAGTCGTCCTCCGGCGGCGGGGCGTCGTGGTCGTCGTACTGGGGGCCGGTCACGCGTGTTCCCCGATCAGCGAGTGGTGCGAGTTGGAGCGGGCCTTGCCGGTGGCTGGGACGGTGCGGAACCCGACTCCGCGCCACCGCATTTTCTACGCCACCGCACCGACAAATCGGACGCCGGGGCGGATGGGAGTGTCGGACGGAGGGCCCACGCTAAGGCGCCGGACGGCCTTCAGCCAAGGCGGTTATCCACAGGGGGTGTGGACGAGTGGCCCCTGACTGTGGAGAAGTGCCGCAAACCTGTGGACGCCCCTGTGGAAAGCCCTGTGGATAACCAGACCATCGATCCACCGTCAACGCGCTGACCTGCGCTTCCCCCGTCCCGGGCCTGTGCATGAGAAATTCTTCACACACAGCCGGGTGGCGGTGGACACACACACGGACGGCCCAGTCGTTCGCCCGTACGAGTAAGTGGTCCAATGCCATGGTGTCTCTTACCTGTGGATGAGTAGCCTGGTTCCCATGACCCTCACCACCGACCGCCGCCGGCACGACCGGGAGATCCTCGCCCTCGCCGTCCCCGCCTTCGGCGCCCTGGTCGCCGAGCCGCTCTTCCTGATGGCCGACTCGGCGATCGTCGGCCACCTCGGCACCGCCCAGCTGGCCGGCGTCGGCGTCGCCTCGGCCGCGCTCACCACCGCCACCGGGGTCTTCGTCTTCCTCGCCTACGCCACCACCGCCGCGGTCGCCCGCCGGATCGGTGCCGGGGACCGCCGGGCCGCGATCCAGCAGGGCATCGACGGCATCTGGCTGGCGCTGGCGCTCTCCGCCGCGGTGGTCGCGCTGACCCTGCTGCTCGCCCCGCAGGTGGCCGACCTGCTCGGCGCCTCGCCGACGGCCGCCCCGTACGCCGTGACGTACCTGCGGATCAGTGCGCTCGGCATCCCGGCGATCCTCATGGTGATGGCCGCCACCGGCGTGCTGCGCGGCCTCCAGGACACCCGGACGCCGCTGTACGTGGCCGTCGCCGGGTTCGCCGCCAACCTCGGGCTGAACGTCGGTCTGGTCTACGGCGCCGGGCTCGGGGTGGCCGGCTCCGCCTGGGGCACGGTCATCGCCCAGACCGGCATGGCCGCCGTCTACGTGGTCGTGGTGGTCCGCGGCGCCCGCCGGGAGCGGGCCTCGCTGCGGCCGGACCCGGCCGGGATACGGGCCAGTGCCCGGGCCGGCGGACCGCTGATGATCCGCACCCTGAGCCTGCGCGCCATCCTGATGATCGCCACCGCGGTGGCCGCCGGGCTCGGCGACGACGAGATCGCCGCGCACCAGATCGCCATGACGGTCTTCCTGTTCATCGCCTTCGCCCTGGACGCCATCGCGATCGCCGGCCAGGCCATCATCGGCCGCTACCTGGGCGCCGGGGACGTCCCGGGCACCAGGGCCGCCACCCGGCGGATGATCGAGTGGGGCATCGGCTCCGGCGTGCTGCTCGGCCTGCTGGTGGTGCTCGCCCGGCCGCTGTACGTCCCGCTGTTCACCCCGGACCCGGCCGTGCAGCACCAGCTCAACACCGTCCTGCTGCTGCTCGCGCTCTGCCAGCCGGTCTCCGGCCTGGTCTACGTCCTGGACGGGGTGCTGATGGGCGCCGGGGACGGCCCGTTCCTGGCCTGGGCGATGCTCGCCACGCTGGCGGTCTTCGCGCCCGCCGCGCTGGCCGTGCCGGCCAGCGGCACCGGACTCGCCGGGCTCTGGTGGGCGATGAACCTCTTCATGCTGGTCCGCGGCGGCTTCCTGGCCTGGCGGGCCCGCGGCGGCAGGTGGCTGGTCACCGGCGCCGTGCGGAGCTGAACCGCCCCGGGCCCGGGAACGACCGAGGGCCGGCCCCCCGGGAAGGGGGCCGGCCCTCGGGCCACTGCTACGGAGCTGACGCTACCGAGGCGTGGTCGTGGCTCAGGCGGCGACGACGGCGACGTCCAGGTTGGCCTGGACGTCCGAGTGCAGCTTGACCGAGACCTTGTGGGTGCCCACGGTCTTGATCGGCGAAGCGATCGCGACGGCGCGCTTGTCGACCGCCGGGCCGCCGGCGGCCTTGATGGCCTCGACGACGTCGGCCTGGGTCACCGAGCCGAACAGACGGCCGGCCTCGCCGGAACGAACGGCCAGCTTGACCTGGACGCCCTCCAGCTTGCCCTTGACCTCGTTGGCGGCCTCAAGGGTCTGGATCTCGTGGATCTTGCGGGCGCGACGGATGGCGTCGACGTCCTTCTGACCGCCCTTGGTCCAGCGGATGGCGTAGCCACGCGGGACCAGGTAGTTGCGGGCGTAGCCGTCCTTGACCTCGACGACCTCGCCGGCCGAGCCCAGGCCCGGCACCTCGTGGGTGAGGATGATCTTCATTGTTCGGTCACCCTCTCTTAGCGCGCGGTGCTGGTGTAGGGCAGCAGCGCCATCTCACGGCTGTTCTTCACGGCCGTGGCGACGTCACGCTGGTGCTGGGTGCAGTTGCCGGTGACCCGGCGGGCACGGATCTTGCCGCGGTCGGAGATGAACTTCCGCAGCAGGTTCGTGTCCTTGTAGTCAACGTAGTTGACCTTGTCCTTGCAGAAGACGCAAACCTTCTTCTTCGGCTTGCGAGCAGGCGGCTTCGCCATTGTGTGCTCCATTGGGGTTCACGGCCGGGCGGGCGTCTCGCGACGCCCGCGGCCAGGCCGCACGAAATCTGTCAGCTCTTAGAACGGGGGCTCTTCCGAGAAGCCGCCACCGGACGACGGGGCACCCCAGCCGCCGCCACCCTGGTTGCCACCAGAGGGAGCGCTGGACGCCCAGGGGTCGTCGGAGGGGCCGGACTGGCCGCCGGAGTTTCCACCCCAGCCGCCGCCCTGCTGGCCGCCGCCACCGCCCTGGCCGCCCCAGCCGCCGCCCTGGCCGCCGCCCTGCGGGCCGCCGCCGAAGCCGCCGCCCTGGGGACCGCCGGACCGGTTGGCACGGGTGACCTTCGCGGTCGCCGAGCGCAGGCTCGGACCGACCTCGTCGACCTCGACCTCGAAGACCGTCCGCTTCTCGCCTTCCTTGGTCTCGTAAGACCGCTGGCGCAGGCGGCCCTGCACGATGACGCGCATGCCGCGCTGGAGCGACTCGGCGACGTTCTCCGCCGGCTGCCGCCAGACGTTGCACGTGAGGAAGAGGCTCTCGCCGTCCTTCCACTCGTTGGTCTGGCGGTCGAAGGTGCGGGGAGTGGACGCGATGCGGAACTTCGCGACCGCCGCACCCGACGGGGTGAAGCGCAGCTCGGGGTCGTCGACGAGATTGCCGACGAGGGTGATGACGGTCTCGCCTGCCATGGTGGTGATGACCTCTCGGGAAGATGTCCGTTCACCGCTGTTTCACGTGAAACAGCGGTCGCGAGCTACCCGAGACCCGAAGGCCTCAGAGGTGGCTCAGTGGGTGTCCGGGCGCAGGACCTTGGTCCGCAGAACCGACTCGCTCAGGCCCAGCTGGCGGTCGAGCTCCTTGACGACCTCAGGGGTGGCCTGAAGGTCGATGACCGAGTAGATGCCCTCGGACTGCTTGTTGATCTCGTAGGCCAGACGGCGGCGACCCCAGGTGTCGATCTTCTCGACCTTGCCACCCGCGTTGCGGACGACAGCCATGAAGCTCTCGATCAGGGGGGAAACGGCGCGCTCCTCGACCGAGGGGTCGAGGATCACCATCACCTCGTAGTGACGCATGAGTAACCCACCTCCTTTGGACTCAGCGGCCACGGTCTCTCCGTGGCAGGAGGGTTGTGCAGCGTCGGCACCGGAGCAGTGACGACACGGCCACCGTAGCGGCCGGGTACGACAGCCCGTCCACGTTCACCCGGAAGAGGGCAGAGGAGGGCACAACTACACCAGTGCAGACGACACACCCTACCCGCACCCGGACGGACGAACAAAACGCATAGGGGTTGTGAGACCCGCCCAACCGCCGCAATCTGGACGGAACGGGTTTCCCGCCCGTTCGTCTCCACGCCGGAGGTGGGACTCATGGCCCAGACCGTCCACCGCATGCCCGCCCTCACCCTGAACACCGACGGACACCCGCACCCGCGGGAGAACACCCTGGTCGGCCTCACCGCCGTCCTCGGCGCGATCTCCTTCATCACGTCGTTCTTCCACAACCTGCACCTGCTGACCTCGTGGACCGGCCTCTTCGGGATCGTCACCGGTCTGCTGGGGATGTACGTCTCCGTCACCACGGCCGAGCGCTTCGTGCTGATGATCACGCTCGGCGCCTCGGCGATCGGCTTCTACCTCGGCATCGCACGCGGCGGTCTGTGGGGTTAGCCCCGCCTCCGCGAGGAACCCCGGGCGCCCCCGTGGCGTACTTGTCTTCAGGTGACGGGTACGCGGCGGGGGCGCCGCCGTGCCCGCCGCCGCCGGGAACCCGGACGATAGGGTCACCCCGAGAAGACGGGGCCCACCGCAGCCCGACCGACGAGGAGCACCGAGCATGAGCCTGCGCCTGAGGACGATCACCCGCGAGGAGCACCTCGCCTTCATCAGGAGCCGCGCCTCGGCGAGCCACATGCAGGTGCCGTCCTGGGGCGACGTGAAGGCCGAGTGGCGTTCCGAGTCGATCGGCTGGTTCGACGAGGCCAACCAGCTCGTCGGCGCCGGCCTGGTGCTCTACCGGCAGCTGCCCAAGCTCAAGCGCTACCTGGCCTACCTGCCCGAGGGCCCGGTGATCGACTGGTTCGACCGCGACCTCGACCGCTGGCTCCAGCCGATGCTGTCGCACCTGAAGTCCCAGGGCGCGTTCTCGGTGAAGATGGGCCCGCCGGTGGTCATCCGCCGCTGGAACGCCCCGACCATCAAGGAGGCCATCGCCGCCAAGCAGGCCAAGCGGCTGCGCGACGTCGAGGCCGACTGGTACGAGCCGCGCGCCTTCGAGGTCGCCGACCGGCTGCGCAAGGCCGGCTGGCTCCAGGGCGAGGACGGCGGCGCCGGGTTCGGCGACGTCCAGCCGCGCTACGTCTTCCAGGTGCCGCTGGCCAACCGCTCGCTGGACGACATCCAGAAGGGCTTCAACCAGCTCTGGCGCCGCAACATCAAGAAGGCCGAGAAGAGCGGCGTCGAGGTGGTCCAGGGCGGCTACGACGAGCTGCCGGTCTTCCACCAGCTCTACCTGGTGACCGCCGAGCGCGACAAGTTCACCCCGCGCCCGCTGGCCTACTTCCAGCGGATGTGGAAGGCCCTCACCGCCGAGGACCCCAACCGGATGCGGCTGTACATCGCCTACCACGAGGGCGAGCCGCTGGCCGCGACCACGATGCTGGTCGTCGGCGAGCACGTCTGGTACTCCTACGGCGCCTCGGCCAACCACAAGCGCGAGGTGAAGCCGTCGAACGCCATCCAGTGGCGGATGATGCGCGACTCCTACGCCCTGGGCGGCGGGGTGTACGACCTGCGCGGCATCTCCGACACGCTGGACGAGAACGACCACCTGTTCGGCCTGATCCAGTTCAAGGTCGGCACCGGCGGCCAGGCCGCCGAGTACCTCGGCGAGTGGGACTTCCCGCTCAACAAGCTGCTGCACAAGGCCCTCGACCTCTACATGTCGCGCCGCTGAGCAGCCCGCTCCGAGCCACCGAGCAGCCGTGCCCAACACCCCCTGGGAGATGACCCGATGACGCTGTCGCTCTACCTCGACACCGAACGCTGGCGCACCCACCAGCGCTCCGTCCTGGCCGAGTTCCCCGGCCTGGTGCCGGTGGCGAAGGGCAACGGCTACGGCTTGGGCAACCACCGCCTGGCCGAGGAGGCGACCCTCCTCGGCACCGGGGTGCTGGCGGTCGGCACCGCCTACGAGGCCGCCGACGCGGCCGAGTGGTACGGCGGCGAGCTGCTGGTCCTCACCCCCTACCGGCTGGGCGAGGAGGCGCTGCCGCTGCCGCACGCCCGGGTGATCCGGACGGTGGCGAGCGTGGACGCCCTGCGGGCGCTGCACGGCGCCCGGGTGGTGCTGGAGTGCATGACCACCATGCGCCGGCACGGCGTCTCGGCGGCCGACCTCACGACCGTCGCCGCCGAACTGGACGGCGTCGCCTTCGAGGGCCTCGCGCTGCACCTGCCGATGGACCGGCCGGACGGCTCCAGCCCGGTCGAGGAGGTCGCGTACTGGGTGGAGACCGCCCGGGCCGCCGGCGTCCCGGTGCACACCGTGTTCGTCAGCCACCTCGGCGCCGCGGGCATGGAGCAGCTGGCCCAGCGCTTCCCGGACACCGTCTTCCGGGCCCGGATCGGCACCCGGCTCTGGCTGGGCGACCACGGTGCGCTGGAGGTCCGGGCGACGGTGCTGGACGTCACCCCGGTGCGCAAGGGCGACCGCTACGGCTACCGCCAGCACCCGGCGCCCTCCGACGGCCACCTGCTGGTGGTCGCCGGCGGCACCGCGCACGGCATCGGCCTGGAGGCGCCCAAGTACGTGCAGGGCATGTCCTCGCGCGCCAAGGGCATCGCGCGGGCCGGTCTGGCGACCGTCAACAAGACGAAGTCGCCGTACCACTGGGCCGGCAAGCAGCTCTGGTTCGCCGAGCCGCCGCACATGCAGGTCTCGCTGCTCCTCCTGGACGGCGAGGCCGAGCCGCCGGCGGTCGGCGACGAGCTCGGCCTCCAGGTGCGGCACACCACCACGCACTTCGACCGCGTGGTGGACCGCTGAGTCCTGCCGGTCAGTCCTTCCCGGCCGGCTCCGTGGCGGGCGGCTCCGCGGCGGGCGGCTCCTCCAGCCACCCCTCGGGGCCGGCCGGCGCGTATCCGGCGTAGCTCTCCTCCTCGCGCAGCCGGCGGGCGGTGCCGAGCACGAAGACGTCCGGGGCGCCGTCGAGCACCCCGCCGGACGGGTCGTCGCTGCCGTCCCAGCGCACCGGGTCGCGGTCCGGCAGCAGGATGTCCCGGATCACCATGACGACCAGGTAGAGCGTGCCGAGCAGGTGCAGCACGATCGCGAAGTGGTACCAGGACTCGCCGATGCCGTGCTGCTTGGGCCCGGTGACGAAGCCCAGGTGGGACCAGATGCCCAGGGTGTAGAGCACCTCGCAGGCCTGCCAGATCAGGAAGTCCCGCCAGCGCGGCCGGGCCAGCACCGCGAGCGGCAGCAGCCAGAGCACGTACTGCGGCGAGTACACCTTGTTGAACACCACGAACGCGGCCACCACCAGGAAGGCCAGCTGGACCACCCGCGGCCGGCGGGGCGCCGAGAGGCCGAGCCACGCTATCCCCGCGCAGCTCAGCACCATCAGGACGGCGATGAAGGTGTCGAGGTTCGCCAGCCCCACGCCCCGGTTCTGCATGAGGACCAGCCACAGCGAGCCGTAGTCCTCGGTGCGGTGCTTGCTGAAGACGTAGAAGGTCGACCAGCCCTGCCAGTTGGCGACCATGATCGGCAGGTTGACCAGCAGCCAGGCGCCGACCGCGCCGCCGATCACCGACCGCAGGTCGCGCCAGCGGCCGGCCCGCCAGCAGAGCACCAGCAGCGGGCCGAGCAGCAGCAGCGGATAGAGCTTGGCCGCGGTGGCCAGGCCGATGAACACCCCGGCCCAGACCGGCCGCGAGCCGGACCACCAGGCCAGCGCGACGGCCGCCAGCGCGACGGCCAGCAGGTCCCAGTTGACGGTGGCGTTCAGCAGCAGGACCGGCGCCAGGGCGAACATCAGCGCGTCCCAGGGGCGGCGCCGGTGGGTGCGGGAGAGCGCGACCACGGCGACCACCGCGCAGGCCATCAGCAGGCCGGCGTTGATGGTCCAGAACCACCGCTCCTGGTCCTGCAAGGAGCCGCCGCCGGGCGTCAGCCAGGCCGCGATCTGCATGAACAGGCCGGTCAGCACCGGGTACTCGAGGAACTGGAGGTCCCCGGTGGTCCCCGGGATCCGGTCCACGTACGGGTGCAGGCCGGCCGCGAAGCCGCGCCCGGAGAACAGGTGCGGGATGTCGCTGTAGCAGGCGTGCACGTACTGCGGCGAACCGGGCTGGAACCAGGCGGCGTCGTAGCAGGGCAGCTTCTGCGCCATGCCCAGCACCGAGACCACGATCACCACCAGCGCCAGGAAGCGCGCCGGGATCCACCAGGAGACGCCGAGCAGTGCTCGCCGTCCGGGCGGGCCGCCGATGACCTCGCTGCCGGCCGCCGCGACCGGATCCTCGTCCGCCGGCACCACCACGGTGTTGGCCTGCGGACCCGCCGCCGGTGCGGCCGGGGCCTCTTCGTCACGAACGCTGGACGTCATGGCGGACATCCTGCCGCACCCCGGCCGCCCGTACGAGGAGGCCCCTGCCCCTTTTCCCCGACCGGACGGCGGTCACCGCTCCGCGGGTCACCGGGGTACCGCCACGAATCGCTCCGAATGCGGCGAAACGGCGGTGGGAGGCTCCGGAGAGCCTCCCACCGCCGTTCGGATCACCGTCCTACGGGGCCGCCGCGACGCCGCCCGGGGGCACCGAGGGCGAGGTCGTGGGCTTGGGCGGCTTGGTGGTCGGACCGCCGGTCGCACCGCCGGCGCCGCCGCCCGGATCGGTGGTGGGCGGCTGGGTCGGTGTGGAGCAGCCGAGCGGGCCGATCAGGCAGGTCGGCGAGGGGGTGGTGCCACCCGTGCCGCCGCCGCTGCCGCTGCCGCTGCCGCCGGTGCCGGCTCCACCGCCGCCGCCGGTCTCGCCGCCGGTGCCGCCACCGACGGTGCCGCCGCCGGTCCCTCCGCCGGTGCCCCCACCGACGGTGCCGCCGCCGGGGTTGGGGTTGGTCTTGGTCGGCGCGGGCTGGGTGGGCACGGTGCCGGGGCAGTCGACGCCCGGGACGCAGGCCGGCTCGGGGACCGTCGGCTGGGTCGGCTGCCCGGCGTTCGGGTCCGGCGGGAGGGTGGGCGCGGTCTCGGTGCTGGTCGGCGTCGGCGTGGCGCTCGCCGTGCTGGGCGCGCCCGAGGAGTCGACCTGCGAGCCGACCGGCTGCGGGGTCGGGAAGTCCATCTTCTTCTCGTTGGCCAGCGCGGCCTTCATGTACCGGGTGAAGACGTCCGCCGGGACGTCACCACCGTGCACCGAGTCCTTGCCGCCGGTGCCGTTCAGCGAGAGCCGTCCGGGGTGGGCCGAGTCCTCGCGCCACATCGCCACGCTGGTGGAGAGCTGCGGGGTGTAGCCGACCCACCAGGCCGACTTGTTCTCGTCGGTGGTACCGGTCTTGCCGGCCACCGGTCGGCCCAGGGTGTTGGTCTTCTTGCCGGTACCGTTCTTCGCCACGTTCACCAGCACGTCGGTGACGTTGTCGGCGACGGCCGGCTCAAGGGCCTGCTTGGTCTCGTGCTTGCCGAAGCCGGGCCGCTCCTTGCCGTCCATCAGGACCTTGGTGACCGAGTACGGCTCGGCCTGCTTGCCGCTGGCGGCGAAGGTCGCGTAGGCGTCGGCCATCCGGATCGGGCTGACGGTGGAGACGCCGAGCGGGAAGGTGGCGGTGTGCGCCTCCTTCTCGATGGACTCCTTGCGCACGCCCATCGACTCGGCGAGCTGCATCACGTTCTGGCCGCCGACGTCCTGGTTCAGCTGCACGAAGGGCACGTTGTAGGAGTACTGCATGGCCATCCGCAGCGAGACGTAGCCGCGCTTGCCCTTCTCCTCGTTCTTCTGGCGGTAGGGCTTGCCGTCGTCGCCCATCACCAGTGAGCCGTCCGGCTTGCGGATCTCCGACATGTCGTCGGAGAGGTAGCGGCTGTCGGCGTTGATCCGCTTCGGCTTGCCCTTGTCGTCGGTCGCGGTCTGCACGCCGGTCTGCATCGCGGCGGCCAGCACGAAGGGCTTGAAGGTCGAGCCGACCTGGACGCCCTGGGCGTCGGCGTTGTTGTCGTGGTGGCCGTTCTCCACGCCGTCACCGCCGTAGATGGCGACGATCGCTCCGTCGTTGGGCACCACGCTGGCCGCGCCGAACTGGACGAAGTTGTCGTTGTCCGGGCGCTTCTGCGGGTTGAGCGTCTCGGCCTTGACGTCGTCCACGGCCTTCTTCAGGGCGTCGACCTTGTCCTTCTGGAAGGTCGTGTAGATCTTGAAGCCGCCCTTGTCGATCGCCCGCTGGTCGATCGTCGGGTCCTTGGCCATGACGTACTTGTTGGCGGTCTCGACCAGGTAGCTGATCTGGCCGTTCATGTTGGCCGGCGGGATCGGCTTGATCGGCTCGGGGAAGGCGGTGCACTTCGCCCGCTCCTCGGGCGTGGTGTTCTTGGTCTCCACCATCCGGTTGAGGATCCAGGTCCAGCGCTCCTCGGCGCGGGCGCGGTTGGCCGTGATCGTCGGGTCGTAGAACGAGGCGCCCTTGAGCAGGCCGGCCAGCATGGCGCTCTGGCACAGGTCGAGGTCCTTGGCGTTGACGCCGTAGTACGCCTGGGCGGCGGCCTGGGCGCCGGTCGCACCGCGGCCGAACCAGCTGGTGTTCAGGTAGCCCTTGAGGATCTCGGGCTTCTCGAACTCCTGGTTGACCTTCAGCGTGATGAAGAACTCCTTCACCTTGCGGGAGAGCGTCTGCTCCTGCGTCAGGTAGGCGTTCTTCACGTACTGCTGGGTGATCGTCGAGGCGCCCTGGGTCTCGCCGCCCTTGGCCATGTTGACGACCGCGCGCATCATGCCCTTGGGGTCGATGCCGCTGTCGGTGCGGAAGGTCGCGTTCTCCGCCGCGATGACCGCGTTCTGCAGGTTGGGCGAGATGTCCGCGAGCTCGACGATCTGCCGGTTGGTCTCGCCCTTGCGGACCATCTCGGTGCCGTCGGCCCAGTAGTAGATGTTGTTCTGGTCGTCGACCAGGGCGTTGAGCTTGGGGATCTCGGTCGTCTGGTAGACGAAGAAGATCCCGCCCACGCAGGCCGCGACGAAGAGCAGCACGGCGCTCAGCCACTGCCGCCAGGACGGCAGCCAGCGGCGGACGCCCTGCTTGCCGAAGCGCGGGTAGTCGATGAAGCGCTTCTTGCCGGGGCCGCCGTTCCGTCCGGCCGCCGCCACGGCGCCGGCCTCCCCGCCGCGCCGGCCGCCCTTCTGGGCCGCCTTGCGCAGCTCGGCGCGGGTCATCCTGGGCTGCTGCGCGGTGTCCCGCCCGCCCTGCGGTCTGCGCCGGCCGAGGCCCTCCGAGCCGAGTTCGTCCCGCCCGGCGCCCGCCGGACGCCCGTTGTCTCCACCCGGGGGACGACCGTCGCCACCTGGCGACCTGCGTCGTCGTTCGCTCATGTTCCAGCTACTCCTCGCCAGGCCGGTCGAGCCTGAAGGCAGGGTCCACGTCCGATGCCCGCAACCGCCCTAACCCCGGAGGTGGTCCTCGTGCACACGCGACAGCGTACGCAGCCCGGAAACCGAACTAATCGGGCATCAAACGCCAATAGCCACAAAACGGCGGCAGATCATTACACGCCCGTTGCCAAGCCCACCCGCGCGTCGCCTTGTGATCACATTCACGCGAGTCCCCCTTGCCGGTTCGGGGAGCCAGGCTTACTGTTCTCGATATATCGAGCCGATACATCGGAGCGACATACCGCCGACACCGGGCGGGTCGCGGACCGGCCGGGGAAGGGAGGACGACGGCAATGGGCAGGCGCTCAGGAGTGCTGGAGTTCGCCGTTCTCGGGCTGCTCCACGACGCCCCGATGCACGGGTACGAGCTGCGCAAGCGGCTCAACGTCCTGCTCGGCTCGTTCCGCGCGTTCTCCTACGGGACGCTCTACCCCTGCCTGAAGAGCCTGGTGGCCCAGGGCTTCCTGGTCGAGGACAACCCGGAGGCCGAGTACGTCCCGGCCACCGCGCTCAACGGCAAGCGGTCCAAGATCGTCTACCGGCTCTCCGCCGAGGGCAAGCAGCGGTTCGAGGAGCTGCTCGCCGACTCCGGCCCGGACGCCTGGGAGGACGAGCACTTCGGCGTGCACTTCGCCTTCTTCGGCCAGACCGACCGGGCCGTGCGGATGCGCGTGCTGGAGGGCCGCCGCAGCCGGCTGGAGGAGCGCCTGGAGCGGATGCGCAACTCGCTCGCCCGTGCCCGCGAGCGGTTCGACGACTACACCGTCGAACTGCAGCGGCACGGACTGGAGTCGGTGGAGCGCGAGGTCCGCTGGCTCAACGAGCTGATCGAGACCGAACGGGCCAACCGCTCCGGTCGCCCGGGCCAGTCGGCCGACGCGACCGGCCCCGCAACACCCAAGACTTCGGACGGCCGAGGCCAGGAGGACGGGTCCGTGGACCCGCCCGGGCCACCGCACGACCGCCCGGGGCGCTCCTCCCAGGAGCGCTGACACCGCGTCAGCCCTGTGCCGCGCGGCAGGAGTGGGCGCGTCACGCGCCCGTCAGCAGTCATCGAAGAAGCAGGACGAGTCCCGCCGACCCTCGGCGGCGCTCATGAGATCACAGGGAGCAACCGGAATGGGTTCGGTTCGCGTAGCCATCGTGGGTGTGGGCAACTGCGCCACGTCGCTGGTGCAGGGTGTCGAGTACTACAAGGACGCCGACCCGGCCGGCAAGGTCCCCGGGCTGATGCACGTCCAGTTCGGTGACTACCACGTCCGTGACGTGGAGTTCGTCGCCGCCTTCGACGTCGACGCCAAGAAGGTCGGCCAGGACCTCGCGCACGCCATCACGGCGTCCGAGAACAACACCATCAAGATCTGCGACGTGCCGCCGACCGGCGTCACCGTCCAGCGCGGCCACACCTTCGACGGCCTGGGCAAGTACTACCGGGAGACCATCGAGGAGTCGGACGAGGCCCCGGTCGACATCGTCCAGGCCCTGAAGGACGCCCAGGTCGACGTCCTGGTCTGCTACCTGCCGGTCGGTTCCGAGCAGGCCGCCAAGTTCTACGCCCAGTGCGCCATCGACGCCAAGGTCGCCTTCGTGAACGCCCTCCCGGTGTTCATCGCCGGCACCAAGGAGTGGGCGGACAAGTTCACCGAGGCCGGCGTGCCGATCGTCGGTGACGACATCAAGTCCCAGGTCGGCGCGACCATCACGCACCGCGTGATGGCCAAGCTGTTCGAGGACCGCGGTGTCATCCTCGAGCGCACCATGCAGCTGAACGTCGGCGGCAACATGGACTTCAAGAACATGCTCGAGCGCGAGCGCCTGGAGTCCAAGAAGATCTCCAAGACCCAGGCCGTCACCTCGCAGATCCGCGACCGCGAGCTGGGCTCCAACAACGTCCACATCGGCCCGTCGGACTACGTGGCCTGGCTGGACGACCGCAAGTGGGCCTACGTCCGCCTGGAGGGCCGCGCGTTCGGCGACGTCCCGCTGAACCTGGAGTACAAGCTCGAGGTCTGGGACTCCCCGAACTCCGCCGGTGTCATCATCGACGCCGTGCGCGCCGCGAAGATCGCCAAGGACCGCGGCATCGGCGGCCCGATCCTCTCCGCCTCCTCGTACTTCATGAAGTCCCCGCCGGTCCAGTACTTCGACGACGAGGCCCGCGAGAACGTCGAGAAGTTCATCCGCGGCGAGGTCGAGCGCTGAACCTGAGCACCGCCGGGCAGTGAGCCCGGTCCGCTCGGGCACCGGACGGGCCCACGGTCGACGACCGTGGGCCCGTTCACCTTCCGCGCGTGGATGTTTCACGTGAAACACCGGCCCGTTCCATGGCACTCTGGGCACGTGGCGATCACCGAGAACGGCAGTACCCACCGGACCGCGCACCGCGCCACGCTCCTCGACCTGCTCCGCGGCCGCGACTTCCGCCGGCTGCTGACCGCCCGGGTGCTGTCCCAGCTCTCCGACGGCGTCTTCCAGGTCTCGCTCGCCGCCTACGTCGTGTTCTCCCCGGAGAAGCAGTCCTCGCCCGCCGACATCGCCTCGGTGCTGGCCGTGATGCTGCTGCCGTTCTCGGTGGTCGGCCCCTTCGCCGGCGTCCTGCTGGACCGCTGGCGCCGCCGCCAGGTGCTCTACCTGGGCAACCTGGCCCGCTTCGGACTCGGCCTGGTCACCGGCGCCCTCCTCCTGGTCCAGGCGCCGAGCTGGCTCTTCTTCGCCTCCGCGCTGCTGGTCACCGCGCTCAACCGGTTCATCCTGGCCGGCCTGTCGGCGGCGCTGCCCCGGGTGGTGCGCGGCGAGCAGCTGGTCACCGCCAACGCCCTCTCCCCCACCCTGGGCACGGTCGCGGCCGCCTGCGGCGGCGGGCTGGGCTTCCTGCTGCACCAGCTGATGCCCCCCGGGCCGGCGGCCGACGCCGCCCTGGTCTCGATCGCCGCCCTCCTCTACCTCTCCGCCTCGCTGGCCGCGCTGCGGATGGACCGGGACCTGCTCGGTCCCGGGCACCACCCGGGCCGCCCCCCGCTCGGCCGGGCGCTGGTCCAGGCGGCCCAAGAGCTGCGCGCCGCCGTCACCCACCTGGTGCACGACCGCCGTCCGGCGGCCCACGCGCTGGCCGCCGTCACCGCGGCCAGGTTCTGCTACGGCGTGCTGATCGTGGTCGTGGTGATGCTCGCCCGGTACACCTTCAACGACCCCGCCGACAGCGCGGCCGGCCTGGCCACCCTGGGGCAGGCGGTCGGACTCTCCGCGGCCGGGTTCTTCATCGCCGCGGTGATCAGTCCCTGGTGCAGCCGGCGGCTCGGGCTGGCCGGCTGGATGACGCTCTGCCTGGCCGCTCCGGTGGTCTTCGTGCCCGCGCTCGGCCTCACCTTCGGCCTGGTGCCCTGCCTGATCGCGGCGCTGCTGCTGGGCGTCGTCACCCAGGGCACCAAGATCTGCGCCGACACCGTGGTGCAGGAGTCGGTCGAGGACGACTTCCGCGGCCGGGTCTTCGCCATCTACGACGTGCTCTTCAACGTCGCCTTCGTGGCCGCCGCCCTGGTGACCGCGCTGGTGCTGCCGCTGTCCGGCCGATCGGTGCCGGTCGTCCTGGGCGTGGCCCTGGTGTACGCGGTGTCGGCCGTGCTCTACCTGCGCTCCGCACGCCGGACCGGCCCGCTCCCGGGGGACGTCGGCGCGAGTCGCTAAGGTACGTCAGATCTGTCGCAGCGACAGCAGTCGGTCTCGGGGGACAATCTGATGAGCACACCACCGAATACGTATGGACCACCGCAGCCGTACGGCGCGCCGCAGGCGTACGGAGCACCCCAGCCGGCGCCCGCCGGATACGGCGCCCCACCGCCGCCGCCCCCGCCCCCGCCCGGCTACCCGGCCGCCCAGGCCGCACCCCAGCCGGCTCCCCCGTACCCGCAGCAGACCCATCCGCAGCAGCCGTACCCGCAGGCCCACCCGCAGGCCCCCTACGGCCCGCCCTCGCCGCACGGCTACCCCCCGGCCGCGCCGTTCCCGGTCGGCGCACCGGCCGCGAAGGGCCGCGGCAAGGCCCGGCTGAAGGCCGTCGGCCTGGTCCTGGGCGTGATCGCCCTGGTCGTCGGCTACTTCGTCTCCGGCCCGAGCGTCAGCAGCGCCAAGGCCGGCGACTGCGTCAAGGCCTCCGGCTCGCGCGACGTCTCGGTGGTCAAGTGCACCGACGGCAAGGCCAACCACAAGGTGCTGGCCAAGTTCGACTCCACCACCGACACCACCCTGTGCCGCGGCACCGCGGGCACCACCAGCACCGTCTCGGGCAAGAGCGGCCGCCGCTGGAACAAGAAGCGGTACGTGCTCTGCCTCGGCCCGCTCGCCGGCGTCCCGCCGGTCAAGAAGTCCTGACCGCCCGCCACCCGACCTTCCTCCCGGGGGATCCCCTTGTCCGTTCCGCCGCCCCAGATGCCGTACGGCTCGACGCCGCCCGCCGACGGCGCCAACCCGTACGCCACCGGAAACCCGTACGGCGCACCGGCCCCGCAGCCCCCGGCCGCACCCGCGCCGGCCGGCTACGGCTACCCGACCGCCCCGCCGCCGGCCGCGCCGCCCGGGTACGGCGTGCCCGCCCAGGCCCCGCCCGGCGGCGGCTACGCCTACCCGCAGGCGGGCGGCTACCCGGCGCAGGCCGGCTACGCCCACCCGGGCGGCCCGGTCTGCCGGTTCTGCGGCGGCTTCCCGGCCGTCGACACCACCGTCCGGGGCCACCAGGGCATCATCATCATCATGCGGTTCCTGAAGCAGCCGGGACCGTTCTGCCGCACCTGCGGCACCGCGGTGGTCCGCGACATGTCGGCACGCACCCTGGTCCAGGGCTGGTGGAGCTACCTCTCCGGCATCTTCACCGTGGTCACCCTGCTGCGGAACCTCGCCGCCCACAACCGGATCAAGGACCTGCCGCCGCCCGCGCCCGGCACCCACGGACCGCAGCTCGACCCGGGCGTGCCGCTCACCAAGCGCCCGCACATCTTCATGCTGCTGCTGCCGGTGCTCGGGATCGGCTCGACGATCGTGCTGATCGCGACCGGTGCGTTCCTCGGCGCCCGGCACGCCGACGACCCGTACCGGCCGCTGGTGCTGCCCACGCCGACCACGGTGACCATCCCCGTGCCGACCTTCTCGCCGACCTACTCGGTGCCGCCGGTCCCGGCCCCGACGGTCACCCTGCCGACGCCGTCCGCCAGCTCCAAGGTGCCCGGCGACATCGACTACGCCAAGGCCGGCGACTGCCTGCGCAACGAGAACGGCACCGCGGCCACCCACGACGCCAACCCGCGGATCACCATGCTGCCGTGCACCGACAGCCGGGCCCAGTACAAGGTGATCAAGAAGGTCTACGCGACCAGCGACAACGAGAAGGCCTGCGAGAACGTCGCCGGCACCGAGAGCACCTACACCCGCGACTCCAGCACCGAGGCGCTGAGCTTCGTCCTCTGCCTGAAGAAGCTCTGAGCCCCGAGGCGGGGCGGGGCGGCCCCGGGTTCTCCCCGGGAC
>NZ_JBHVER010000057.1:0-40187 GCF_042802195.1 Kitasatospora sp. NPDC057500
GTCCGGAGGATCCCGGACGGCGGCGGGTGGCCGGAGCCGACCAACTGTGTTTGCCTACATCATCCGCAGGATCCTCGCGGCCGCGGTGCTGCTGCTGGTCGTCAGCGCGGTCACCTTCGCGATCTTCTTCCTGCTTCCGCGCCTCGCCGGACAGACGGTCGACCAGCTGGCCACCCAGTACATCGGGAAGAACCCCTCTCCCGAGGCGATCAAGGCGGTCAAGCAGAACCTCGGCCTCGACCAGCCGCTGTACACCCAGTACTGGAACTTCCTCAAGGCGCTGGTCAGCGGCGCCGAGTACCAGTTCGGCCCGGAACCGGCCACCTGCCACGTGCCCTGCTTCGGCTACTCCTTCAAGAACCACCTGGAGGTCTGGCCCGAGCTGACCAAGCGGATCCCGGTCACCGTCTCGCTGGCCATCGGCGCCGCCGTGGTCTGGCTGGTGTCCGGCATCACCACCGGTGTCATCTCCGCGCTCAAGCCGCGCTCGATCTTCGACCGGCTCTCGATGGGCATCGCGCTGGCCGGCGTCTCGCTGCCGGTCTTCTTCACCGGCGCGCTGCTGCTCACCGTGTTCAGCTACGAGTGGCCGATCCTGGACAACCTCCAGTACGTCGACTTCACCGAGAACCCGCTGATGTGGGCCCGCAACCTGATCCTCCCGTGGATCTCGCTGGCCTTCCTCTACTCCGCGCTCTACGCCCGGCTCACCCGCGCCGGAATGCTGGAGACGATGAGCGAGGACTACATCCGCACCGCCCGGGCCAAGGGTCTGGCCGAGTCCAAGGTCGTCACCCGGCACGGGCTGCGCGCCGCGCTCACCCCGATCGTCACCATCTTCGGCATGGACCTCGGACTGCTGCTCGGCGGCGCGCTGATCACCGAGCAGGTCTTCTCGCTCCAGGGCGTCGGCCAGTTCGCCGTCCAGGCGATCTCCGACAACGACCTGCCGAAGATCCTCGGCGTCACCCTGCTCGCCGCCTTCTTCGTCGTCCTCTGCAACCTCGTGGTCGACCTCCTGTACGCCGCTGTCGACCCCCGGGTGAGGCTGTCGTGACCGAGCTCCAGAAGACCCCGGCCCGCGCGGCCGCCCCGGGCGGGCAGGACGCCTTCCTCTCGGTGCGGGACCTGCGGATCCACTTCGACACCGACGACGGCCTGGTCCGCTCCGTCGACGGGGTCAGCTTCGACCTCGCCAAGGGCCGCACCCTCGGCATCGTCGGCGAGTCCGGCTCCGGCAAGTCCGTCACCTCGCTCGGCATCATGGGCCTGCACCGCTCCAAGCGGGCCCGGATCAGCGGCGAGATCTGGCTCGACGGCGAGGAACTCGTCGGAGCCGGTCCGGACCGGGTCCGCGAACTGCGCGGCCGGCAGATGGCGATGATCTTCCAGGACCCGCTCACCGCGATGCACCCCTACTACACGGTGGGGCAGCAGATCGTCGAGGCCTACCGGGTGCACCACCCGCAGGCGGGCAAGAAGCAGGCCCGCGCCCGCGCCGTGGAGATGCTCGACCGGGTCGGCATCCCGCAGCCCGACCGCCGGGTCGACGACTACCCGCACCAGTTCTCCGGCGGCATGCGCCAGCGCGCCATGATCGCCATGGCGCTGGTCAACGACCCCTCGCTGCTGATCGCCGACGAGCCCACCACCGCGCTGGACGTCACCGTCCAGGCGCAGATCCTGGACCTCATCCGCGACCTCCAGGAGGAGTTCGGCTCGGCCGTCATCATCATCACCCACGACCTCGGGGTGGTCGCCGAACTCGCCGACGACATCCTGGTGATGTACGGCGGCAAGTGCGTCGAGCGCGGCCCCGCCGAGAGCCTCTTCGACGCGCCCGAACACCCCTACACCTGGGGCCTGCTGGGCTCGATGCCGCGCCTGGACCGCGAGTTGCAGGACCGCCTCGTCCCGGTCAAGGGCACCCCGCCCAGCCTGATCAACGTGCCGTCCGGCTGCGCCTTCCACCCGCGCTGCCCCTACGCCGCGCTGACCGGTGGGCGCTCCACCGAGGAGACCCCCGGTCTCACCGAGGTCGCGCCCGGACACCACGCCGCCTGCCACCTCGCGCTCGCCGAGCGGCACCGCATCTTCGCCGAAGAGATCGCGCCCCGGCTGTGAGCCCGGCCTCGTACCACCATTCTGGAGAGAACCGATGACGGACACTCAGGCGGCGGGCCCCGCACCCATGAAGAAGGTGCCCGAGCAGGCGCCCGCCCCGGACCGGCGGCCGCTGCTCAAGGTGACCGGCCTGACCCGGCACTTCCCCATCCACAGCGGCCTGCTGCGGCGCCAGACCGGCGCCGTCCGGGCGGTCGACGGCATCGACTTCACGGTCAACGCCGGCGAGACCCTGGGCGTCGTCGGCGAGTCCGGCTGCGGCAAGTCGACGATGGGCCGGCTGGTCACCCGGCTCGACGAACCCACCGGCGGGACGGTCGAGTTCGAGGGCACCGACATCACCCACCTGGGTGTCGGGGCGATGCGGCCGCTGCGCCGCGACATCCAGATGATCTTCCAGGACCCGTACTCCTCGCTGAACCCCCGGCACACCGTCGGCACCATCGTCGGCGCGCCGTTCAGGCTGCAGAAGGCCGAGCCCGAGGGCGGGACCAAGAAGGCCGTCCAGGAGCTGCTGGAACTGTGCGGGCTCAGCCCCGAGCACTACAACCGCTACCCGCACGAGTTCTCCGGTGGCCAGCGCCAGCGCATCGGCATCGCCCGGGCGCTCGCCCTGCGCCCCAAGATGATCGTCGCGGACGAGCCGGTCTCCGCGCTCGACGTCTCCATCCAGGCCCAGGTGGTCAACCTGCTCGACGACCTCCAGCGGGAGCTCGGCCTGACCTACCTGATCATCGCGCACGACCTCTCGGTGGTCCGGCACGTCTCCGACCGGGTCGCGGTGATGTACCTGGGCAAGATCGTCGAGATCGCCGACCGGGACTCGCTCTACCGCGCCCCGATGCACCCGTACACCACCGCGCTGATGTCCGCCGTGCCGGTGCCCGACCCGCGCCGCCGCCAGCGCGCCGGGCGCGAGCGGATCCTGCTCAAGGGCGACGTGCCCTCGCCGATCAACCCGCCCAGCGGCTGCCGCTTCCGCACCCGCTGCTGGAAGGCCCAGGAGATCTGCGCGAGCCAGGAGCCGCCGCTCGCCGTCGCCTCGGCGGGGCACCAGGTCGCGTGCCACTTCCCCGAGGGCAGCGCGGGGAACGACTAGCACAGTCCGGAGAACGCCGTCGCGGGGGAGAAGACGCTCGCCACCGCGTGACCGCTGGACCGGAGGGGAGGCTCGGCCGGGTCACACTGGTGCGGTGACCTCGCAGATCTTCCCCTCCGACGTGCAGCAGTCGCTGGACCTCGTCGGCATCTTCGTCTTCGCCCTCTCCGGGGGGCTGCTCGCCGTCCGCAAGAACATGGACATCTTCGGCATCTGTGTGCTGGCCGAGGTCACCGCGCTCGGCGGCGGTGTGATGCGCGACCTCGTCATCGGGGCCACCCCGGTCGCCGCCTTCACCAACCTGGGCTACTTCGTCGACCCGCTGATCGCCGCCCTGGTCGTCTTCTTCCTGCACCCCGAGGTCGAACGGATCAACCGGGCCGTGCAGACCCTGGACGCGCTCGGCCTCGGCCTGTTCTGCGTCACCGGCACCGCCAAGGCCCACGACTTCGGCCTCGGCGCCGTCTCCTCCGTCGCCCTCGGCATGGTGACCGCGGCCGGCGGCGGCGTGATGCGCGACGTCCTGGCCGGCGAGATCCCCTCGCTGCTCCGCTGGGACCGCGAGATCTACGCGGTGCCCGCGCTGGTCGGCGCCGCGCTGGTCGCCGTCCTGATCGCGCTGGACAGCCTCACCGCCGCCACCGGCACCGCCGCCGCGCTCACCGCCTTCGTCCTGCGGATGCTCGCCCTCAAGTACGGCTGGCGCGCACCACGGGCCTGGCACCGCAACGGTTCTCGCACCAGCGAGGAGTAGGCGAGCCGCCGTACGCCAGCGAGATCGCCTCCGCCGTGCAGAGCAGCTCCGGCACCAGCCGCACCAGCTCGGCCGGCGACACCCGGTCCGCCGGCGCCGAGACCGCGCACGCCGCGACCGCCCGCCGGTCACTGCCGGCCACCGGCGCCGCCACGCTCGTCACCGTCTCCAGGTGCCCGGACGACTCCGCCGCCCAGCCCCTGCGGCGCACCGCCGCCAGCTCGGCGGGCAGCTCCTCCTCCGCACGGCCGTCCTGCGGCAGCCCGGCCAGCAGCACCCGGCCGATCGCCGTCCCCGCGGCCGGCGCCCGCCGCCCGATCCGGTCCGGCAGGCCCGCCCCGGTGCTCCACCGCCCGGTCAGCTCGTCCAGGTACAGCACCTCGTCGTCCTCCAGCACCGCCAGCTGCACCGTGCAGCCGAAGCGCTCGTGCAGCGCCGCCAGGTACGGGGCGGCCACCTGCCGGACGTCGATCCCCTGCAACGCCCGCTGCGCCAGCGACAGCACCCGGCCGCCCAGGCGGTAGCGGCGGTCGGACAGCCGGTGGACGAAGCCGTGCTCCTCCAGGGTGCGCAGCAGCCGCAGCGCGGTGGACTTGTGCACGCCGATCGAGGCGGCGGCCTGCCCCAGGGAGACCGGGCCGTCGCCGAGCGAGCCGAGCAGGGTCAGGGCGCGGTCGAGGGACTGCGACATTCCGCCCCCCAACTCGCTGTTCCGGTCCGCCCGCGTGAGCGGTGGCCGTCAGGCTAACCGCTGGCGCGCCCGGCTCCGTACCGGGTTGCCCGGACGGGCAGCGCGGCGGTGCGCGGCGTCCGGTGGCCGGATCGGTGCGCTCCGGCCGGATGTGGCCCGGTGCGGCGCGATGTGGCGCGATGTGGTCGGCTGCGTCCGTCCGAGCCGGTCCGGTGCAGGCCGGGGGGCCTCTACAATCGGATGGTTATGCCATACCTGGACCATGCGGCGACCACGCCGATGCTGCCCGAGGCGATCGCCGCGATGACGGCGCACCTGGGGGTCGTCGGCAACGCCTCCTCCCTGCACGCGGCCGGCCGCCGGGCCCGCCGCGTGGTCGAGGAGGCCCGCGAGTCGCTGGCCGAGTCGCTCGGCGCCCGCCCCAGCGAGATCGTCCTCACCGGCGGCGGCACCGAGTCCGACAACCTGGCCGTCAAGGGCCTGTACTGGACCCGCCGCGGCGCCGACCCGGCCCGCACCCGGGTGCTGTGCAGCCCGGTCGAGCACCACGCGGTGCTGGACGCGGTGCACTGGCTCGCCGAGCACGAGGGCGCCACCGTCGACTACCTGCCGGTGGACGCGTTCGGCCGGGTCCACCCGGCGGCGCTGCGCGAGGCGATCGAGCGCGACCCGGCCTCGGTCGCGCTGGTCACCGTGATGTGGGCGAACAACGAGGTCGGCACCGTCCAGCCGGTCGTCGAACTCGCCGCCGTGGCCGCCGAGTACGGCATCCCGATGCACGCCGACGCGGTGCAGGCGCTCGGCCAGGTCCCGGTCTCCTTCGCCGACTCCGGACTCACCGCGCTCACCGTCACCGGCCACAAGATCGGCGGCCCGTTCGGCATCGGCGCGCTGCTGCTGTCGCGCGGCGCGACGCCCGTGCCGCTGCTGCACGGCGGCGGCCAGGAGCGCGACGTCCGCTCCGGCACCCTGGACGCGCCCGGCGCCGCCGGCTTCGCCGCCGCGGCGGCCGTCGCCGTCGAGCGGCGCGCCGAGCACGCCGGCACGCTGGGGGCGCTCCGGGACGAGCTGGTCGCCTCGGTGCTGGCCGCCGTCCCGGACGCGGTGCTCAACGGCGATCCGGCGGCGGAGGGGCGGCTGCCCGCCAACGCGCACTTCTCCTTCCCCGGCTGCGAGGGCGACGCGCTGCTGATGCTGCTCGACGCCCAGGGGATCGAGTGCTCCACCGGGTCGGCCTGCTCGGCCGGCGTCCCGCAGCCCAGCCACGTGCTGCTGGCGATGGGCGTCGACCCGCTGCTGGCCCGCGCCTCGCTGCGGTTCTCGCTCGGACACACGTCGAGCCGCTCCGACGTCACCGCGCTCGCCGAGGCCGTCGCGCCGGCCGTCCAGCGCGCCCGCAACGCGGGCCTGGCGGCCGTCCGGCGCTGAGGAAACCCCGGCGGAATGCCGGGCGGCACCACGTACGCTTGGACTCATCATGACTGACTTCCCGGGTGCCCCGACCGCTCCGTCCGCCACTGGCCGCCTGCGCGTGCTCGCGGCGATGTCCGGCGGGGTGGACTCCGCCGTCGCCGCCGCCCGCGCCGTCGAAGCCGGGCACGAGGTGACCGGCGTGCACCTGGCGCTGTCCAGCAACCCGCAGTCCTTCCGGACCGGGGCACGCGGCTGCTGCACCATCGAGGACTCCCGGGACGCGCGCCGCGCCGCCGACGTGATCGGCATCCCGTTCTACGTCTGGGACCTCGCCGAGCGGTTCCGCGAGGACGTCATCGACGACTTCGTCGCCGAGTACGCGGCCGGGCGCACCCCGAACCCGTGCCTGCGCTGCAACGAGAAGATCAAGTTCGCCGCGCTGCTGGACAAGGCGATCGCGCTCGGCTTCGACGCCGTCTGCACCGGCCACTACGCCCGGATCGTCGACCTCCCGGACGGCACGCGCGAACTGCACCGGGCCGTCGACGCCGCCAAGGACCAGTCCTACGTCCTCGGCGTGCTCGACGCCGACCAGCTCGCCCACTCGCTCTTCCCGCTCGGCGACACCACCAAGGACGTCATCCGCGAGGAGGCCGAGCGGCGCGGCCTGGCCGTCGCCAAGAAGCCGGACTCGCACGACATCTGCTTCATCGCGGACGGCGACACCCAGGGCTTCCTGGCCGAGCACCTCGGCACCGCCACCGGCGACATCCTGGACGTCGACGGCACCAAGCTCGGCGAGCACGACGGCGCGTACGGCTTCACCATCGGCCAGCGCAAGGGCCTGCGGATCGGCCGCCCGGCCGCCGACGGCAAGCCGCGCTACGTCCTCGACATCTCCCCGGTGAACAACACCGTGACCGTCGGCCCGGTCGAGGGCCTGGACGTCACCGGCCTCACCGCCATCCGCCCCCGCTGGTGCGGCACCGAACCCCTCACCGACGGCCGCTACACCGCCCAGCTCCGCGCCCACGGCGAGGAGGTCCCCGTCACCGCCTCCGTCGTCGACGACACCCTCCACGTCCACCTCGACACCCCCGCCCGCGGCATCGCCCCCGGCCAGGCCGTCGTCCTCTACGACGGCCCCCGCGTCATCGGCTCCGCCACCATCGCCACCACCCACCGCCCGGCCGTCCCAGCCTGAGCACGGCCCGGTTGTGACCGCCCGCGCCGCCGGCCCGGCGGCGCGGGCGGAAGCGGTCCGCGGACTTGCGCCGAACCGGTGGGCGGGAGCGGGCGAAGGAGCCGCGGCCGTGCTGCGTCTCGATCAGCTGGGCTGTTCGAAGCTCTGCGATGGCTTTGCGCATTCTTCGGGACGCCACTCCGATCGTGGACCCGCGGCAACACGCCGTGACGTTGTTCTCCGAACCCGACCACGACCGGTACCACACCCGCAGTGACCGGAAGTTCGGTGACGAGATCCACATCCCGGAGCCCTTCGGCTTCGCGCTGAGCCTGGCGGCGCTCCTGCCGTACAAGGGCTGAGGAACAAAGGTGGTGAACGAGGGCGCCGAGGCGTGATAGACCGGATTCCACTATGAACATCTGCGTCTTCTGCTCCGCCGCCCCGCTCGACGACCGTTACTCCGCCCCCGCCGCCGAGTTCGCCCGGCTCCTCGGGGAGGGCGGGCACACCCTGGTGTGGGGTGGCTCCAATGCCGGGCTGATGGGGGAGCTGGCGGACGGGGTCAGGGCCGCGGGCGGGCGGTTGGTCGGGATATCCGTCGAGTTCCTGAAGCACAAGGCGTACGAGGGCGCGGACGAGCTGGTCACCACCGCCGACCTCGCGGAGCGCAAGGCGATGCTGCTGTCGCGGGCGGACGCGGTGGTCGTGCTGGTCGGCGGGCTGGGGACGCTGGACGAGGTCACCGAGGTGCTGGAGCTCAAGAAGCACGCGCTGCACGACAAGCGGGTGGTCGTCCTGGACACCGAGGGGTTCTACGCGGGCCTGCGCACCCAGCTGGAGCGGATGGACGCGGAGGGCTTCCTGCCGCGCCCGCTCACCGAGCTGGTCACCTTCGCCGACACCCCCGCCCAGGTCTTCGAACAGCTGAAGGCCTGAGAGGATCGGAACCATGGCCACTCATCTGATCACCGGCGCCGGCTCCGGCATCGGCGCCGTCCTCGCCGCACGTCTCGCCGAACGCGGCGACGAGCTCTGGCTGCTGGCCCGCGACGCCCGCCGCGCCGCCGAGCTGCGCGAGCGCTTCCCCGGCGCGAAGACCCTGGTCGGCGACCTCGGCGACCCGGCCAAGCTGTCCTGGGCCTTCGGGCACCAGGCGCTGCCGGTCGAGCTGGACTCGCTGCTGCACGTGGCCGGCACGGTCGAGCTGGGCCCGGTCGGCGACCTGCCGGTCAAGGCCTGGCAGGACACCCTGAACGTCAACCTGGTCGCCCCCGCCGAGCTGACCCGGCTGCTGCTGCCCTCGGTGCGGCTGGTCAAGGGCCACGTGGTCTTCGTCAACTCGGGCGCCGGCCTGCGCGCCGGCGCCGAGTGGTCGGCGTACGCGGCGAGCAAGCACGGGCTGAAGGCGCTCGCGGACTCGCTGCGGCTGGAGGAGCACGGCAACGGCGTCCGCGTCACCTCCGTCTACCCGGGCCGCACCGCCACCGCGATGCAGGCCAAGGTGCACCAGCAGGAGGGCAAGCAGTACGACGCCGGCCAGTGGATCGAGCCGGAGTCGGTGGCCAAGGCCGTCCTGGCGGCGCTGGACGCCTCCCGGGACGCGGAGATCACCGACATCACGGTCCGCCCGGGGCGGTGACCGGTGGCCGACTAGGCTCGGGCGGGTGAGCAACGGACACCCCTTCCCCGACCTGGTCGGCGCCGCCACCGGCGTCGGCTCGCTGCCCGGCACCGACGCCCGGGAGGCCGCCAGGACCTCCACCGGCGCGCTGGAGCACCTGCCGTTCCTCCCGGAGCTGCCCGCCCGCGGGCCGGGCGCCGACATGATCGGCCGCTCCGCCGGCCTGCTCGTCGAGCTGTTCGCGCAGACCGAGCCGAGCGGCTGGCGGTTCACCGACCGCCCCGGCAGGGACACCCGGCGCGCCCACTCCTGGCTCGGCGAGGACCTCGACGCCCTGGAGGAGTCCACCCAGGGCTACCAGGGCGCGCTGAAGGTCCAGGCGGTCGGCCCGTGGACGCTGGCGGCGTCCGTCGAACTCCGGCACGGCGAGAAGGCGCTCGCCGACCCCGGCGCCTGCCGGGACATCGCCGGCTCGCTCACCGAGGGCCTGCGCCGCCACCTCGCCGACATCCGCAAGCGGGTGCCCGGCGCGGAGGTGGTGCTCCAGTTGGACGAGCCCTCGCTGCCCGCCGTGCTGGCCGGCGAGGTGAAGACGGCCAGCGGCTTCCAGCGGCTGCGCGCCGTCGACCGGCAGGTGGCGGAGGAGACGCTGCGCGAGCTGGTCCGCGGGCTGGACGCGCCGGTCGTGGTGCACTGCTGCGCGCCCGGGGTGCCGCTGCCGCTGCTGCGCCGGGCCGGGGTGGCCGGTGTGTCGCTGGACTTCTCGCTGCTGACCGAGCGTGAGGACGACGACCTCGGCGAGGCGGTCGAGGCGGGCACCGTGATCTTCGCGGGTGTCGTCCCCTCCACTGACCGGGCACTGTCAGACCCGGCCGGTAGTGTCCAGGTTGTCAGGACGTTGTGGCGCAGGCTCGGGTTCTCCCCGGAGCTGCTGGGCCGCCGTGTGCTGGTGACGCCGACCTGCGGTCTGGCCGGGGCCTCCCCGTCCTACGCGCGCACGGCGTTGTCACTCAGTGTGAAGGCGGCCCGGAGCCTGGTGGACAACCCGGAATGAGAGATTGACGGAGGGCTTGCGGTGGTGGCTGTCGAGGGCTGGGAGGACGTTCCGGCGGAGGTGCGCAAGCGGCACGCCGAGCTGGCGGCCGAGATCACGGACCACCGGGCCCGCTACTACGGGCAGGACGCGCCGATCGTCAGCGACGCCGAGTTCGACGCGCTGATGCGCGAGCTGGAGGGGCTGGAGGCCGAGCACCCGGCGCTGGTCACCCCGGAGTCGCCCACGCAGAAGGTCGGCGGCACGCCGACCCTGCTGTTCGCGCCGGTCGAGCACCGGGAGCGGCTGCTCAGCCTGGACAACGCGATGGACGACGAGGAGCTGGCCGCCTGGGCCGAGCGGGTCGCCACCGAGCTGTCCGGCATCGAGTACCACTACCTGTGCGAGCTCAAGGTGGACGGCCTGGCCGTCAACCTCACGTACGAGAACGGCCAGTTGGTGCAGGCGGCGACCCGCGGCGACGGCCGGGTCGGCGAGGACATCACCGCCAACGTCCGCACCATCAAGGAGATCCCGCACCGGCTCCGGGGCGACGACGTCCCGGCGCTGGTGGAGATCCGCGGCGAGGTCTACTTCCCGACCGAGGCCTTCGAGGCGCTCAACGCCTCCTTCGCGGAGGAGAACGAGCGCCGCCGGGTGGAGAACGAGGAGCGCGCCAAGGAGGGCAAGCGGCCCCGGGCGATGATCCGGCTGTTCATGAACCCGCGCAACGCCGCCGCCGGCTCGCTGCGCCAGAAGGACCCGCTGGTCACCGCCTCCCGCCCGCTGCACATGGTGGTGCACGGCATCGGCGCGCGCTCCGGCTTCGACATCGACAACCAGTCGCACGCCTACGACCTGCTGCGCGAGTGGGGCCTGCCGACCGCCCGGCACAACAGGGTGGTCGGCACGCTGGACGAGGTGCGGGCGTTCATCAAGCACTTCGGCGAGCAGCGGCACTCGGTCGAGCACGAGATCGACGGCGTGGTCGTCAAGGTGGACGAGATCGCCCTGCAGGGGCGGCTCGGCTCCACCTCGAAGTCCCCGCGCTGGGCGATCGCCTGGAAGTACCCGCCGGAGGAGGTCACCGGCAAGCTGGCCGCGATCAAGGTCGGCATCGGCCGCACCGGCCGGGCCACCCCGTACGCGGTGCTGGCCGAGCCGGTGAAGGTGGCCGGCTCGATGGTGCAGTACGCGACGCTGCACAACCAGGAGGTCGTCAAGGCCAAGGACGTCCTGCTCGGCGACACCGTGGTGCTGCGCAAGGCCGGCGATGTGATCCCGGAGATCCTCGGCCCGGTGTACGACCTGCGGGACGGCACCGAGCAGGCCTTCGTGATGCCCTCGCACTGCCCCGAGTGCGACAGCGAACTGCGGGCGATGGCGGAGGGCGACATCGACCTGCGCTGCCCCAACGCGCGGTTCTGCCCGGCCCAGATCCGCGAGCGGATCGCCTTCCTCGGCGGGCGCTCGGCGCTGGACATCGAGGGCCTCGGCTATGTCGCGGCCACCGCGCTGACCCAGCCGCTGGAGCCGGCCGAGGCGCCGGTGGGCAACGAGGGCGACATCTTCGGCCTGACGGTCGAGCAGCTGCTGCCGATCAAGGTGCTGGTGCGCGACCAGAAGACCGGCATGCCGAAGCTCGACGACGAGACCGGCGAGGAGAAGGAGGTGTTCTTCTTCGCCACCACCGCCGGCGCGCCGAAGAAGAACACCGGGGTGATGCTGGAGAACATCGAGAAGGCCAAGGACCGCCCGCTCTGGCGCTTCCTCAACGGCCTCTCGATCCGGCACGTCGGCCCGGTGGCCGCCCAGGACCTCGCCCGGGAGTTCCGCGACCTGGACGCGATCTTCGCGGCGAGCGAGGAGCGGCTGGCCGCCACCGAGGGCGTCGGCGCGGGCACCGCGCGCTCGATCGTCGAGTGGTACCAGGTGGACTGGCACCGGGAGATCGTCGAGAAGTGGCGCGCCGCCGGCGTCCGCTTCACCGAGGAGGCGGCCGAGGAGGAGGGCGAGCGCCCGCTGGAGGGGCTGACGGTCGTCGTCACCGGCACGCTGGCCGGGCACACCAGGGACGGCGCCAAGGAGGCGCTGACCTCGCGCGGAGCGAAGGTGACCGGTTCGGTGTCGAAGAAGACCCACTTCGTGGTCGCCGGCGACAACCCCGGGTCCAAGTACGACAAGGCGGTCCAGCTGGGGCTGCCGGTCCTCGACGACGCGGGCTTCGCGATCCTGCTGGAGCAGGGGTCGGCCGCCGCCCGGGTCCACCTGGGGCTGCCGCCGGAGCCGCCGGAGGAGCCGGTGAAGAAGGCGCCCGCGAAGAAGAAGGCCGCGGCCGGGAAGGCCGCAGAGGAGGCCACCGAGGAGGCCGCCGAGGAGGAGCCGCAGGCCGGGGAGCAGCCCGCCGCGGAGCCCTCCGGGGACTGACCCCCGCGCGCGGAAGCCCCGAATCCGGCTTGTTATCGTCCTGATGCAGCGTCATCGGGTGCCGCACAGTGTTTACGGGCATCGTGTCACCGTGCGGCACCGGGACATGGTGGCGTATGTCCGGTTGTCCGAAAGTCTGCCCGTCGGGTGAAGCCGCGCATACCCTGGAGCGCAACAGAGTGTCAGCAGGGGTGGGGGTACCGGCCGGGCCGGACTCCGCGGGGCCGCTCCATGCCCGGCAGGCTGCCGGTACCGGTACGGTGCCTCACCGCTAGGCGGCCTGACGGGGCGGGCCCGACGGAGGACTGGGCTTATGGATCGTACGACCGGCGGCGCTCCCACGCGCCCGCCGCAGGGGGTGGCGGGGGTCGTTCTGCTGCTCGGCGTGCTGCTGGCCGGCGCGGCGCCGCTCATCCCGCTGGCCGTGCTGGTCTACCGCTACGAGGCGGAACTGCTGCCGCTGTTCGCGGTGCCGCTGGCCGTCCTGGTCGCCGCCTGGCGGATCGCCCGGGACCGGGCGCGCGACCAGCTGACCGACCCGCTGACCGACCTCCCCAACCGCCAGGCGCTGCTGCTCGCCGCCCAGGAGTCGATCGCCGAGCACTCCGAGGGGTACAGCGTCGGTCTGATCCTGCTCGACCTCGACCGCTTCCGGTCGCTCAACGACACCCTCGGCCACACCGCCGGCGACCGGTTGCTCGTCCACATCGCCCGTCGGCTGCACCGGGCCCTGCGCTCCGGCGGGGCGGCCGGCAGCGCCACCCGGGAGTCCATCGACGACGTCTTCGCCGGCCTGCCCCGGCACTACCGCGGCCGCCCGATGGTGGCCCGGATGGGCGGCGACGAGTTCGCCGTGCTGCTGCCCGGCATCGGCTGCCCGGACGCACTGGAGAAGGTGGCCAAGGCGCTGATCGCCGAACTGGCCGCGCCGATCCGCCTCGACGGCCTGCTGCTCGTCCTGGAGGCCAGCGCGGGCGTCTGCGTCTTCCCGCGGCACGCCCAGGACGCCGAGTCGCTGCTGCGCCGGGCCGACGTCGCGATGGGCCACGCGCAGCGCGGCCGCACCTCGGTCGAGCAGTACGACGAGACGCAGGACGCCGACACCCCGTACCGGATCGGCCTGCTGGGCGACCTGCGGCGGGCCCTGGAGACCGGCGAGGTGCAGCTGCACTACCAGCCCAAGGTGGCCTTCGACGGCCGGGTGGTCGGGCTGGAGGCGCTGCTTCGCTGGGAGCGCCCGGGCCAGGGCCGGGTCTCGCCGGACGAGTTCGTCGGCCTCGCCGAGTCCAGCGGGCTGATGCCCCGGCTGACCGACTACGTGCTGGAGGCCGCCGTCGGCCAGCTCGCCCACTGGCGCGAGCAGGGCCTCCAGGTGCAGGTCGCGGTGAACGTCTCGCCGCGCGACGTGCTCAACCCCGGCTTCGCCCAGCGGGTCGCCGGCCACCTCGTGCGCCACCAGGTGCCGGCCCACGCGCTCCAGCTGGAGATCACCGAGCGGCTGCTGCTGGACGACTCCCGGCGGGCCGCCGACACCCTCGCCGAACTGCGCGGCTACGGGGTCGGGATGTCCCTGGACGACTTCGGGACCGGCCACTCCTCGCTGGTGCGGCTGCGCAGCCTGCCGGTCGGCGAGCTGAAGATCGACCGCTCCTTCGTCTCCCGGATGGTCGCCGACGACCACGACGCGGCGGTGGTCCGCTGCTCGGTCGAGCTGGCCCACTCGCTCGGCCTGACCGTGGTCGCCGAGGGCGTCGAGGACGACGAGACCTGGGAGCGGCTGAACTGCATGGGCGTGGACGCGGTGCAGGGCTGGCTGGTGTCGGCGGCGCTGCCGGCCGAGCAGGCCACCGCCTGGCTGCGGGTGCACCGCACCGGCGCCCCGCCGGTGGAGCGGCTCGCCGCGGCCTCCGCCGAGCGGCTGCCGCCGGTGATCAAGCCCGCCCTGCCGCCCGTGGTCCAGGCGGTGCAGGCCGCCGCGCTGGAGATCCAGGCGCCCAAGCAGCAGCGCTGGGCGCCGACCCGCCCGCAGTAGAAACCGTCCCCGGGCCGCCGCGGGCCGGGCCGCGCGGCGGGGGCGACCCCCGGGCCGCCGCCGGTCGTTGGCCGGTGGCCGGGCCGCGCCCCATAGGATGGGGCCACAGACCACGAGGACGGGAGCGCCGGACAGGCCGCTCCCGGCCCGGGCCCGGCACCGTCGGAAGGCGGATCCGGGCCTCACCAGAACTCACCCTGAGGATCGCTGCATGCCTGGCATCACGCGCGAGGAGGTCGCCCACCTCGCTCGGCTGTCGCGTCTTGAGTTGCAGGCCGAAGAGCTGGACCACTTCGCCGAGCAGCTCGACGTGATCATCGGCGCGGTCGCCCGCGTTTCCGAGGTCGCCGGACAGGACGTCCCGCCCACCTCCCACCCGCTGCCGCTGACCAACGTCATGCGCGCGGACGAGGTCCGGCCGTCGCTCACCCCGGAGCAGGCGCTGGCCGGTGCCCCGGCCGCCGAGGAGCAGCGTTTCCGCGTTCCCCAGATCCTCGGGGAGGACTGACCGAGATGACCGACCTGATTCGCTACACCGCCGCCGACACGGCCGCCGCCATCGCCAAGGGCGAGGTCTCCGCCGTCGAGGTCGCGCAGGCGCACCTGGACCGCATCGAGGCCGTCGACCAGAAGGTCAACGCCTTCCTGCACGTCGACACCGAGGGCGCGCTGAGCGCCGCCCGGGCCGTCGACGAGAAGCGCGCCAAGGGCGAGGAGCTGGGCCCGCTGGCCGGCGTCCCGCTGGCGCTGAAGGACGTCTTCACCACCAAGGGCGTGCCGACCACCTGCGGCTCGAAGATCCTCGAAGGCTGGATCCCGCCGTACGACGCCACCCTGACCTCGCGGCTCAAGGACGCCGGCGCCGTCATCCTCGGCAAGACCAACATGGACGAGTTCGCGATGGGCTCCTCCACCGAGAACTCCGCCTACGGCACCACCGGCAACCCGTGGGACCTCTCCCGGATCCCCGGCGGCTCCGGCGGCGGCTCGGCGGCCGCGCTGGCCGCCTTCGAGGCCCCGCTGGCGATCGGCACCGACACCGGCGGCTCGATCCGCCAGCCCGGCGCCGTCACCGGCACCGTCGGCGTGAAGCCGACCTACGGCTCGGTCTCCCGCTACGGCCTGGTGGCCTTCTCCAGCAGCCTGGACCAGGGCGGCCCGTGCGCCCGCACCGTGCTGGACGCGGCGCTGCTGCACGAGGCCATCGCCGGCCACGACCCGCTGGACTCCACCTCGATCGACGCGCCGGTCCCGGCCGTGGTCGAGGCCGCCCGGATGCGCGACGTGCGCGGCATGCGGATCGGCGTGGTGAAGGAGTTCGCCGGCGAGGGTTACCAGGCCGGCGTCATGCAGCGCTTCAACGAGTCGGTGGAGCTGCTGCGCGAGCTGGGCGCCGAGGTCGTCGAGGTCTCCTGCCCGTCGTTCACCCTGGCGCTGCCCGCGTACTACCTGATCGCGCCCAGTGAGGCCTCGTCCAACCTGGCCCGCTTCGACGCGATGCGCTACGGCCTGCGGGTCGGCGACGACGGCACCCGCTCCGCCGAGGACGTCACCGCGCTGACCCGCGAGGCCGGCTTCGGCCCCGAGGTCAAGCGCCGCATCATCCTCGGCACCTACGCGCTCTCCTCGGGCTACTACGACGCCTACTACGGCTCGGCCCAGAAGGTGCGCACGCTGATCTCCCGCGACTTCGACGCCGCGTTCGCCGGCGTGGACGTCCTGGTCTCGCCGACCACCCCGACCACCGCCTTCCCGATCGGCGAGCGCGCCGACGACCCGATGGCGATGTACCTGGCCGACCTCTGCACGATTCCGTCCAACCTCGCGGGCAACGCGGCGATGTCGCTGCCCTGCGGCCTCGCCCCGGAGGACAATCTCCCGGTCGGCCTGCAGATCATCGCACCCGCGATGGCGGACGACCGCCTGTACCGCGTGGGCGGCGCCGTCGAGGCCGCACTCAACGACAAGTGGGGGCACACCCTGCTGGAGGAGGCACCGGCACTGTGAGCAAGATCGAGAAGGCCAAGGGCTTCAAGCATTCGAAGCCGGGGCTGTGGCTGTCCATCGGGACCAGCGCGTTCGGCGCGATCTCCATCGTCAAGGACGTCCGCAGGGCCCGCGACGAGAGCGACACCCTGAAGCTGGTCAACGCCCTGGTCGGCGCCGCCGCGCTGGTCACCGGCACCGCCCTGCTGGTGCGCGAGCTGCGCCGCCTCGGCGACGACGACGTCCTGCTGGGCTAGCCCGCGGGGTCCGGCCGGCACCGCGGTGGCGGCCGGACCCGCACCACCGAAGACTTTTGAGTGAAGGGGACGCTGTGAGCGTCAAGAACCTGGTCTCCTACGAGGACGCTCTCGCGTCGTACGACCCGGTGATGGGCCTTGAGGTCCACGTCGAGCTGGGCACCAAGACCAAGATGTTCTGCGGTTGTTCGACCGAGCTGGGTGCCGAGCCGAACAGCCAGGTCTGCCCGACCTGCCTGGGGCTGCCGGGCTCGCTGCCGGTGGTCAACGCGGTCGGCGTGGAGTCGGCCGTCAAGATCGGTCTGGCGCTGAACTGCGAGATCGCCGAGTGGTGCCGGTTCGCGCGGAAGAACTACTTCTACCCGGACATGCCGAAGAACTTCCAGACCTCGCAGTACGACGAGCCGATCGCCTTCAACGGCTACCTCGACGTGCAGCTGGAGGACGGCTCGACCTTCCGGGTGGAGATCGAGCGCGCCCACATGGAGGAGGACACCGGCAAGTCCAGCCACGTCGGCGGCGCGACCGGCCGCATCCACGGCGCCACCCACTCGCTGCTGGACTACAACCGGGCCGGCATCCCGCTGATCGAGATCGTCACCAAGCCGATCACCGGCGCCGGCGAGCGGGCCCCCGAGGTCGCCCGCGCCTACGTCGCCGAGCTGCGCGAGCTCATCCGCTCGCTGGGCGTCTCCGAGGCCCGGATGGACAAGGGCCAGATGCGCTGCGACGTCAACCTGTCGCTGCGCCCCAACGGCACCGAGACCTTCGGCACCCGCTCGGAGACCAAGAACGTCAACTCGCTGCGCAGCGTCGAGCGGGCCGCCCGGTTCGAGATCCAGCGCCACGCCACGGTGCTGGTCGACGGCGGCACGATCGTCCAGGAGACCCGGCACTTCCACGAGGACGACGGCTCCACCACCTCCGGCCGGATCAAGGACAACGCCGAGGACTACCGGTACTTCCCGGAGCCGGACCTGGTGCCGGTCGCGCCGTCCCGCGAGTGGGTCGAGGAGCTGCGCGCCGCGCTGCCCGAGCTGCCCCGGGTGCGCCGGGCCCGGCTCCAGGCCGAGTGGGGCCTGTCGGACAAGGACATGCAGTCGGTGCTGAACGCCGGCGCCGTCGAGCCGATCCAGGAGACCATCGCCGCCGGTGCCCCGGCCGACCAGGCCCGCAAGTGGTGGATGGGCGAGCTGGCCCGCCGCGCCAACGAGACCGGCACCGAGCTGGCCGAGCAGCCGATCACCCCGGCGCAGGTCGCCCGGGTCACCGCGCTGGTCGCCGAGGGCAAGCTGAACGACAAGCTGGCCCGCCAGGTCATCGAGGGCGTGCTGGCCGGCGAGGGCGAGCCGGACGAGATCGTCGAGAAGCGCGGCCTGGCCGTCGTCTCGGACGACTCCGCGCTGGGCGCCGCCGTCGACCAGGCCATCGCCGAGAACGAGGCGGTCGCCGCCAAGATCCGCGACGGCAAGGTCGCCGCGGTCGGCGCGCTGGTCGGCGCGGTCATGAAGGCCACCCGCGGGCAGGCCGACGCGGCCCGCGTGAAGGATCTGATCTTGGAGAAGCTGGGCGTTTCCGCCTGAGTTTCCAAGGCGCCTAAGGCAATCTAAGGCCTGCTTAGCCGACCGGGGCCCGGTCTTACCCTGCACAAGGGGTGAGGCCGGGCCTTCGTCGTTCCTCCGGCGGGTGGCCTAAGGCGATCGGGCCCCGGAAGATCCGGAAGCCTGCCGATGCCCGCCGCCCCCCTGGGAGAGGAGTCTCTACTCAGCACGAGGGAGACACCCGAACCCACGAGGGGAAGCACCGTGATCGAGTACGAGCTCATCAAGCAGCAGGAACAGGAACTCCGGGCCCAGGCCGAGCACCAGCGGCTGGTCCGCGAGGCGAGGACCGCCGGGCGCACCGGACGGCGGCCGAACGTGGGGCTGCGCCTCCAGCGGCGCACCGCACGCCCCGGCGAATGCTGACGAACCGGCACCATGGTGCCGAGCGGGCCACGGAGGGGGAGGCGCCACAGGGGAGCGCCTCCCCCTCCGGGCGTTCGCCGGGCGCGATAACCCCTCGGAGCGGGCAGGACCCCTGTGGCATGCTCGCTTCCATGCAGCAGATCTCGGTGAGTCCCGTCTTCGTCGGCCGCGACCCGGAGCTCACCGACCTGACGGACGCGCTGGACCGGGCCGGGCGCGGCGAGCCGCAGACCGTGCTGATCGGCGGCGAGGCGGGCGTCGGCAAGACCCGGCTGCTGGAGGAGTTCCTGCGCCTGGCGGACTCCCGCGGCGTGCTCACCACCGACGGAGGCTGTCTGGAGGTCGGCGCCGAGGGCCTGCCCTACGCGCCGCTGGCCACCGCGCTGCGCCGGCTGCACCGGTGTCTGGGCACCGAGCTGGAGAGCGCCGCCGCCGGGATGGAGGGCCATCTCGCCCGGCTGCTGCCCGACTTCGGCGAGGCCGACGGCGAACCCAACGACGAGTACGGCCGGGCCCGGCTGTTCGAGCACACCGCGAGGCTGTTCGAACGGCTCGGCACGGACCGTACTTTCGTGCTCGCCGTCGAGGACCTGCACTGGTCCGACCGCTCCACCCGGGAGCTGTTCGCCTACCTGGTCCGCACCCTGCACCGGGCCCGGGTCCTGCTGGTCGCCACCTACCGCACCGACGACCTGCACCGCCGCCACCCGCTGCGACCCTTCCTGGCCGAGCTGGAGCGGCTGCGCACGGTGCGCCGGCTGGAGCTGGAGCGCTTCGGCCCCGGCGAGGTGGCCGCCCAGCTGGCCGGCATCCTCGGCACCGCCGCGCCGGACCGCGCCCTGGTCGAGCGCGTCCACCGCCGCTCCGAGGGCAACCCGTTCTTCGTCGAGGAGCTGGCCACCGCGCTGCGGGAGGGCTGCTCGACCGGGCTCACCGACTCGCTGCGGGACATCCTGCTGGTCCGGGTCGAGGCGCTGGACGAGGAGACCCAGCGGGTGCTGCGGATCGCCGCCGAGGGCGGCTCCAACGTCGAACACGCCCTGCTCGCCGCCGTCCTGGAGGACGAGGAGCGGCTGATCGGCTCGCTGCGCGCCGCGGTCGGCGCCAACATCCTGCGCCCGGCCCCGGACGGCGACGGCTACCGGTTCCGGCACGCGCTGGTCCGCGAGGCCGTCTCGGACGACCTGCTGCCCGGCGAGCGGCACCGGATCAACCGCCGGTTCGCCGAGGCCCTGGAGGCCGAGCCGCAGCTGGTCGGCGCCGACGCCCGCCCGGCCCGGCTGGCCAACTACTGGTACCACGCGCACCATCCGGCCCGGGCTCTGCCGACCGCGCTGGACGCCGCCCGCGCCGCCCGCCGCCGCAACGCCTTCGCCGAGCAACTGCGCATGCTGGAACGGGCCCTGGAGCTGTGGGACGAGGTCCCCGCCGAGCAGCTGGCCGACACCCTGCGCCCGTACGACTGGGCCGAGACCTACCCGCCCTGCTCCTGCGACGCCGGCCGGCACGACGAGGACTGCGACCGGCTCTGCCGGATCGACGTGCTGGCCGAGGCGGTGGTCGCGGCCCGCCGCAGCGGCGACCGGGAGCGCGGGCTGAGCCTGGCGAAGCGGGCGCTGCAACTCGTCGACGAGACCGAGCACCCGGCCCGCGCCGCCTGGTTCCGGATCAACCGGGCCCGGATGCTCGGCCATCTGCGCCGCTCCGGCGACGAGGCGGAGATCGCCTACGCGCACCGGCTGGTCGAGCACCTGCCGCCGTCCGCCGTGCAGGCCGAGGTGTTCGCCCTCGGGGCCGGCGCCGGAATGCTCTCCAACCCCCGCCCCGAACTGGTCGCGCTCGCCGAGCGGGCCGCCCGGATAGCCCGCGAGGTCGGCGCCCACACGGTCGAGCAGCACGCCCTGATGACCCTCGGCGGGCTGCGCAACGACCTGGACGCCGACCCGGAGGCCGCGGTGGCGCAGCTGACCGCCGCGGTCGAGGCCGCCCGCGGGCTGGGTGCCCCGGACCTGCTGCTGCGCGGCCTCAACAACCTGGCCTCGCTGCTGCGCGGCCTCGGCCGGGCCGAGCAGGCCGCGGAGCTGGCCCGCGAGGGGCTGGACTCGGCCCGCCGCAACGGGCTGCAGCGCAACATCGGCACCATCCTGAGCGGGAACCTCGCCGAGGCGCTGATGGACCTCGGGCGGATCGACGAGGCCGAACTGGTCCTCGACGAGGGCGACCTGACCCGGCCGAGCGGCACCCACGCCGAGTTCCTGGACCGGCTGCGCGGGGAACTCGCCCTGCTCCGCGGCGACCTGGCCGGAGCCGCCGCGCTGCTCGCCCAGGCCCGGGCGGCCAACCGGGTCGGCCAGATCCAGCACTCGGTGCCGATCAGCCGGCTCGCGGTGCGGACCGCAGCCCTGGCCGGACGCCCGCTGGAGGCGCGCGCCGAACTGCTCGCCGCGCTGGCGCAGGACTTCCCCTGCGGCTACCTGGCCGACTTCTTCCCGCTGCTGGTCGACGGCGCGTCCAGCGAGGCGGACAGCCGGGGCCTGCCGGAGGCCGAGGCGGGCCGGGCCGCGGTGCTGGCCCGGATCGTCGAGGTCGCGGCCCGGCTGACCCCGACGGCGCCGCTGCACCACGGCTGGGCCCGGCTGCTGGAGGGCGAACTGGCCCGGGCCGAGGGGGCGGACACCCCGGCGCACTGGGCCGCCGCGGTCGAGTGGCTGCGCCCGACCGGGCTGCCGTACCCGCTGGCGCTGGCCCTGCTGCGGGCCGGCGAGGCCGAGGTGCTGGCCGGACGCCGCGATGCCGGGGTCGAACTGCTGCGCGAGGCGAGGGGACTGGCGTCCGTCCGGGGCGACGCCGGGCTGCGCGCCGAGGTCGACGCACTGGCCGAGCGGGCGGGCCTGGCGGTCGTCGCGGGCCGCCCGGCACCGGCCGTGCGGGCGCCGGCCGGGGACTCCTTCGGCCTCACCCCCCGTGAGCGGGACGTGCTCCGATTGCTCGCGCGGGGGCGCACCAACCGGCAGATCGCCGAGGAACTGTACATCTCGCCGAAGACGGCGAGCGTGCACGTCTCCAACATCCTCGGCAAGCTCGCGGTGGCCGGCCGGGGCGAAGCCGCCGCGCTGGCCCACCGTTTGCGGCTGTTCCCCGAGGATCTGGCCCCGGCCGGCCGCTGACCGCCCGCCGCCGGCCGCCGTCCGCCCGGCCCCCGGGCGGCACCGGCCCGGCCGGTGCTCCGCCGCCGGTGCCGCCGGTGTCGCGCGGGCGCTGCCCCGTGCTCCTGTGCGCGCCGCGTGAGCCCCCGCCCGTGCGCCCCCGCCAACCGGCCCGTTCCGGTGGAATCGGGCGCAATTCCCCACCCCGGGGCCATTACTCTAAGTTGAGTGTGCGTGTCATTGAGTGACCGAAGTGGTGTAGGGTCCCGGACGGGAACATCGGTGTGGCGGGACGCCCGGCAGGCGCCCCGCCCCCTGGGCCACAGCCCCGACGACGGGGCGCCAGGTCACCGCGTACGGCCACCCGGCGCGCGGCCGGTGGTCCGTGACCGGGGCGCGAGGTCCCGGGCCGGAGGGGGAGAGGCCGAGTGAGCTCCACCGACGCGGTGCTGCCCGGAGCCGGACGGCCGCAGGCACCGGACACCGACCTGCTCGCGGGCGGACCGCCGCCCGTGGCCGGCCCGCCCGCCGGCCCCCCGCCCCCGCCGGACCCGTTCCCGCGCGGCGTGCCCCGTCCCGCCGTCCGCCCGGCCGTCCCGCCGCCCGGGGGCGGCAGACCCGGGCCGCTCCGCCGGGCGCGCTGCAGCCGCAGGCTGCCCGGAGCCGCCCTCGGCGTGCTCTGCGCCGCCTACGCGCTGGGCGCCGCCCTCGGCTGGGGCTCGCGCCAGATCGCCGTCTTCATGGGCGACTTCGGACTGGCCGCCGCCGCCCTCGCCGCCGCGCTCTCCTGTCTCGCGTACGGCTGCACGGTCGGCGGCCACGCCCGCCCGGCCTGGCTGCTGTTCGGCCTCTCCTCGCTGATGGTCGCCTTCGGCAACGGCACCTGGGGCTGGTACGAGCTGGTCGAACGCACCCCGCTGCCGCCGAACTCGCTCGCCGAGTACGCCTTCCTGCTGTTCGCCCCGCTCGCCATCACCGGCGTCCTGGTGCTCGCCCAGCGCCCGCGCACCGCCGCCGGCTGGCTCTGCCTGCTGCTCGACGGCTGGCTGGTGGCCGGCTCGCTGTTCACCCTCAGCTGGAGCCTCGCGCTCGGCCGCACCGCCGCCGGCGAGGCCGGCTCCCCGCTGCGGCTGGCCCTCAACCTGGCCTACCCGGTGCTGGACATCCTGCTCGTCTCGCTGGTCGTCGGCCTGCGCTTCGGAGGCCGCGACGGCAACCGGGCCGCCGTCCACACCGCCATGGTCGGCCTCGCCGTCACCGTGCTCTGCGACGCCCTGTTCACCTCGCCCGAACTGCGCAGCAGCTACCACTCCGGCGAACTCCTGGACGCCGGCTGGTTCGCGGGCAGCCTGCTGCTCGCCTGGGCGCCGTGGTCCCCGCGCTGGCGCCGCCCGCTGCGCGAGCACCCCGCGCTCGGCGGACTGCCGCGCCGCCGGGTCGCCACCACCTTCAGCGCGCTCACCCCGTACGCGGCCGCCGCCGTCTGCACCGCCGGGATCCTCTACAACGCCCTCGGTGGGCGCTCGCTGGACCGGGTGGTGGCCTCGGCCGCCTGCACCGTCGGCCTCGCGCTGATCCTGCGGCAGGGCATCATGCTGCTGGACAACCTCTCGCTCGCCCAGGAACTCGCCCACAAGGAGGCGCACTTCCGCTCCCTGGTGCAGGGCTCCAGCGACGTCATCATGATCGCCGGCGCCAACGGCGTGCTCTCCTACGTCTCCCCGGCCGCGCTCGGCGTCTACGGGCGCGACCCGGAGGAACTGGTCGGCGGCAACCTGCTCGACCTCATCCACCCCGAGGACGTCGACCGGGTGCTGCTGGAGGTCCGCCGCTTCCTGGCCCGCGGCCGGCTCGCCGCCCACCGCGACCCCGGCGGCGAGCCGCTGCCCGCCGCCCGGGTGGAGTGCCGGATCGCCTCCGGCGCCGGTGAGTGGCTGCACGTCGAGTCCACCGTCGACCGGTACCGCGACGGCCTCATCCTGAACAGCCGCGACGTCACCGAACGCGTCATGCTCCAGGCCCAGTTGCAGCACAACGCGTTCCACGACCCGCTCACCGACCTGCCCAACCGGGCGCTGTTCACCCAGCGGCTGCGCACCGCGCTGGCCGCCCGCGGCCCGCAGGACGAGGCCGGCGCCGGGGTCGCGGCGCTCTTCCTCGACCTGGACGGCTTCAAGGCGGTCAACGACACCGCCGGCCACCAGGTCGGCGACGAACTGCTGGTCCAGGCCGCCCGCCGGCTCCAGGGCGCCGTCCGCTGCGGGGACACCGTCGCCCGCTTCGGCGGCGACGAGTTCGCCGCCCTGGTCTGCGGCCCGCTCGGCCGCCTCCAGGTCCAGGAGCTCGCCGAACGGCTGCGCACCGCGCTCTCCGAGCCGTACTGGATCGGCGGCAGCGAACTCAGCGTCGCCGCCAGCATCGGCATCGCCTTCGGCAGCCCCGAACGCGGCCCGGCCGCCGACCCGCGGGCCGCCGCCGACGAGCTGATGCGCAACGCCGACCTCGCGATGTACCGCGCCAAGTCCGAGGGCAAGGGCCGGGTGATGCTCTACACCCCGGCCATGCGCGCCGACCTGGAGCGCCGCACCGAACTGGACGAGCGGCTGCGGGCGGCCGTCCGGGAGGGCGGCTTCGCACTGCTCCACCAGCCGGTGGTGGACCTCGCGAGCGGCGCGGTCACCGCCGTCGAGGCCCAGGCCCGCTGGCGCTCCGCGCAGGGACTGCTGCTCACCCCCGCCGAGTTCCTGCGCTCCACGGGGACCGGCGACGCCGCCGCCCGGTACGCCCGCTGGCTGGTCCGCGAGGCGGTCGGCGCCGCCGCGCTGCGCCGCGCCCTGCCCGCCCGCGGCCTTCCCGTCCCGCCGCCGGTCCCGGTGTCGGTCCGGCTCTCCGCCGAGCGGCTCTGCGCGCCCGGCCTGTACGAGACGGTGGCCGCCGCGCTGCGCGAGAGCGGGCTGCCCGGCGGCCAACTGATCGTCGAGGTGGCCAGGACGGGCCCGGATGACCTGGCGGACGAACTCGGCCGCCGGCTCGCCGCGCTGCGCCGGCTCGGCGTCTCCACCGCGCTGGCCGGCTTCGGGGCCGGCAGCGGCTCGCTCGGCGCGCTCGCCCGGCTGCCCCTGGACGGCCTCAAAATGGACCGCTCGCTGGTCCAGGACCTCGGCGACTCCGCGGTCGCCCGCACGCTCGCCGGGCACGCCCTGCGGCTCGGCCGCGACCTCGGTCTGGTCACCGGCGCCGAGGGCGTCGACCTGCCGCGCCAGGTGGCCGTGCTGCAGGAGTTGGGCTGCCGCCAGGTGCAGGGCTCGGCCTTCTCCGCGCCGCTGGACGAGAGCAGGCTGAGGCGCGCCCTGGCCCGCCGCGCCTATCCGGTGCCGCGGCCGCCGGGCCCGCCGCCGGTCCGGCGAGCGTACCTGGCCGCGGAGGCCCGGACGAGTGGGCGCGCGGAGGGCGCGCAGGGACGTGTCGCAGCTCACCACAGCCCCTCCGACCTGCCCGAACACCAGGCCGTGCCAGGTCCGGGAGCAGGTCCGCATGGCGAGACTGCCGTCCCACCTGCTTGACAGTCGGGCCTTGACGGGAGGAAGGTCATTGCCATGCGCACCCGAATTCTCGTACTTGGCGGGCGCGTCGGCTGAGCGGGCCATGCCCCGCTTGTGACAGACCGACGCGCCACCCCTCGCATGCCCTTGGGCACGAGGGGTTTTTTGTTGCACCGACGCCGTTCCACCACCGCAAGACCCCTGGCCCCGTGGCCCCGCGAAAGGGACGATTGGGGCAGAGCCGGCGATCGGCCCGCAAGCGGGACCCCACCCCTCGACCCCGGGGCCCGCAACCACCGGGCCGGCCAGAACCGAGAAGAGACAGGCAGATGACTGAGCACGCCGCAGCCCCCCGCCGCGGGGACACCCCGGCCGCCCACGCTCCCGCTCCCCAGCACGTCGTCGAGACCATGACCGGAGCCCAGTCGCTCATCCGCTCGCTGGAGGCCGTCGGGGCGGACACCGTCTTCGGCATCCCCGGCGGGGCCATCCTTCCCGCGTACGACCCGCTGATGGACTCCACGAAGGTGCGCCACATCCTCGTCCGCCACGAGCAGGGCGCCGGCCACGCCGCCACCGGCTACGCGCAGGCCACCGGCCGGGTCGGCGTCTGCATGGCGACCTCCGGCCCGGGCGCGACCAACCTGGTCACCCCGATCGCCGACGCCTACATGGACTCGGTGCCGATCGTCGCGATCACCGGTCAGGTCGCCTCCCAGGCGATCGGCACGGACGCCTTCCAGGAGGCGGACATCTGCGGCATCACCATGCCGATCACCAAGCACAACTACCTGGTCACCGACCCGGCCGAGATCCCCCGGGTGATCGCCGAGGCGTTCCACATCGCCGCCACCGGCCGCCCCGGCCCGGTCCTGGTCGACATCGCCAAGGACGCCCTCCAGGCCACCACCACCTTCCGCTGGCCGGCCGAGACCTCGCTGCCCGGCTACCGCCCGGTGACCAAGCCGCACGCCAAGCAGATCCGCGAGGCCGCGAAGATGCTGGTCACCGCCAAGCGCCCGGTGCTGTACGTCGGCGGCGGCGTCATCAAGGCCGGCGCCACGGCCGAACTGCGGATCCTCGCCGAGCTGACCGGCGCCCCGGTGGTCACCACCCTGATGGCGCTCGGCGCCTTCCCGGACAGCCACCCGCAGCACCTGGGCATGCCCGGCATGCACGGCACCGTCCCGGCGGTGACCGCGCTGCAGAAGGCGGACCTGCTCTTCACCCTCGGCGCCCGCTTCGACGACCGGGTCACCGGCAAGCTGGACAGCTTCGCGCCCTACGCCAAGGTCGTCCACGCCGACATCGACCCGGCCGAGATCGGCAAGAACCGCCCGGCCGACGTGCCGATCGTCGGCGACGCCCGCGAGGTGCTGGCCGACCTCATCGTCGCGGTCCAGGCCGAGTTCGACGCCGGCCACAAGGGCGACTACGGCGACTGGTGGGAGCGGATCGACGAGTGGAAGCAGACCTACCCGCTGGGCTACGAGCCCCCGGCGGGCGGCCAGCTCTCCCCGCAGCAGGTGATCGAGCGGATCGGCCGGCTGGTCGGCCCGGACGCCATCTACGCGGCGGGCGTCGGCCAGCACCAGATGTGGAGCTCGCAGTTCATCCAGTTCGAGAAGCCGGGCACCTGGCTCAACTCCGGCGGCGCCGGGACCATGGGCTACGCCGTGCCGGCCGCGATGGGCGCCAAGGCGGGCCGCCCGGAGACCGCGGTCTGGGCGATCGACGGCGACGGCTGCTTCCAGATGACCAACCAGGAGCTGGTCACCTGCGCCCTGAACGGCATCCCGATCAAGGTCGCGGTCATCAACAACGGTTCGCTGGGCATGGTCCGGCAGTGGCAGACGCTGTTCTACAACCAGCGCTACTCCAACACCGTGCTGCACTCCGGCCCCGGCCACGACGGCATCGAGCCGCCCGCCCAGGGCACCCGGATCCCCGACTTCGTGCTGCTCGCCGAGGCGATGGGCTGCGTCGGCCTGCGCTGCGAGCGCCCCGAGGACCTCGACGCGGTGATCAAGCAGGCGATGGAGATCGACGACCGCCCGGTGGTCATCGACTTCATCGTCCACCAGGACGCCATGGTCTGGCCGATGGTCGCGGCCGGCACCAGCAACGACGAGATCCAGTTCGCCCGCGGGGTGCGCCCCGACTTCGGCGACGACCTCGACTGAGCCCCTTCCGGAACGACCAAGGGAACCCACGACCCATGTCCAAGCACACCCTGTCCGTCCTGGTCGAGAACAAGCCCGGCGTGCTCGCCCGGATCGCCGCGCTGTTCTCCCGTCGGGGCTTCAACATCGACTCCCTCGCCGTCGGGCCCACCGAGCATCCGGACGTGTCCCGGATGACCATCGTGGTCAACGTCGAGGACCTCCCGCTGGAACAGGTCACCAAGCAGCTCAACAAGCTCGTCAACGTGATAAAGATCGTCGAACTCGACCAGTCCGCTGCGATCCAGCGGGAACTGGTCCTGGTGAAGGTCCGCGCCGACAACGAGACCCGGTCGCAGATCGTCGAGATCGTCCAGCTGTTCCGCGCCAAGACGGTGGACGTGTCCCCGGACGCGGTGACCATCGAGGCCACCGGCAGCTCGGACAAGCTGGAGGCCATGCTCCGGATGCTGGAGCCCTACGGCATCAAGGAGTTGGTCCAGTCCGGCCTGGTCGCCATCGGACGCGGCGCCCGTTCGATCACGGACCGCTCGCTGCGCGCCCTGGACCGCAGCGCCTGAGCGCCGCCGTCCGTCTCACCCCCTGAAGCACCGCCCCACCCCGTGACCGGGTCCGCATACGGTAGGAACCGACGCAGACCCAGGCAAACCACTCGCAAGGAGATGTGCCCCCGTGGCCGAGCTGTTCTACGAAGACGACGCCGACCTGTCCATCATCCAGGGCCGCAAGGTCGCGGTCATCGGCTACGGCAGCCAGGGCCACGCCCACGCGCTGTCCCTGCGCGACTCGGGTGCGGACGTCCGGGTCGGCCTGAAGCCGGAGTCCAAGTCCCGCCAGAAGGCCGAGGAGGCCGGCCTGCGCGTGGTCACCCCCGCCGAGGCCGCGGCCGAGGCCGACGTCATCATGATCCTGGTCCCGGACCCGATCCAGGCCGACGTCTACGAGGCGGACATCGCCCCGAACCTGAAGGCCGGCGACGCCCTGTTCTTCGGCCACGGCCTGAACATCCGCTACGGCTTCATCAAGCCGCCGGCCGACGTCGACGTCTGCATGGTCGCCCCGAAGGGCCCGGGCCACCTGGTCCGCCGCCAGTACGAGGAGGGTCGCGGCGTCCCGGCGATCGTCGCCGTCGAGCAGGACGCCTCCGGCAAGGCCTTCGACCTGGCGCTGTCCTACGCCAAGGGCCTGGGCGCCACCAAGGCCGGCGTCATCAAGACCACCTTCACCGAGGAGACCGAGACCGACCTGTTCGGCGAGCAGGCCGTCCTCTGCGGTGGCACCGCCGCCCTGGTGAAGGCCGGTTTCGAGACCCTGGTCGAGGCCGGCTACCAGCCGGAGATCGCCTACTTCGAGTGCCTGCACGAGCTGAAGCTCATCGTCGACCTGATGTACGAGGGCGGCCTGGAGAAGATGCGCTGGTCGGTCTCCGAGACCGCCGAGTGGGGCGACTACGTCACCGGCCCGCGGATCATCACCGACGCCACCAAGGCCGAGATGAAGAAGGTCCTCGCCGAGATCCAGGACGGCACCTTCGCCAACACCTGGATCGCCGAGTACAAGGCGGGTCTGCCCAAGTACAACGAGTACAAGAAGGCCGACGAGGACCACCTGCTGGAGACCACCGGCAAGAAGCTGCGCAAGCTGATGAGCTGGGTCAAGGAAGAGGCCTGAGCGACACCCGGGGCGTGCTGAGCCGAACCCTCTCGATTTTGTAACGCCCTTGTACAACTAGGCTGCTCCCGTCCGGGTGATTTCGCCGGACGGGAGCAGCCGGGTACCCAGCCCGTCGATACACTTCCGAGTGCGCGTCAGGCCCACAGCGTCGTGCGTCTACCTACGCGGCATGCCACCTTCCCCCGCCCTCCACGCGACCTTCGTGCCCGGGGGAACCGGACAGTTAAGGACCACTGTCGTGAGCAAATCCGTAGTTCTGATCGCCGAAGAGCTCTCGCCCGCCACGGTCGACGCCCTTGGCCCCGACTTCGAGATCCGCCACTGCAACGGCGCGGACCGCACCGAACTGCTGACCGCGATCGCGGACGTCGACGCCGTCCTGATCCGCTCCGCCACCAAGGTCGACGCCGAGGCACTGGCCGCCGCCCGCAAGCTCAAGGTCGTCGCCCGGGCCGGCGTCGGCCTCGACAACGTGGACGTCTCCGCCGCCACCAAGGCCGGCGTCATGGTCGTGAACGCCCCGACCTCCAACATCGTCACCGCCGCCGAGCTCGCCTGCGGCCTGCTGATCTCGGTCGCCCGCAACATCGCGCCGGCCAACGCCGCGCTCAAGGGCGGCGAGTGGAAGCGCAACAAGTACACCGGCGTGGAGCTGAGCGAGAAGGTCCTCGGCGTCGTCGGCCTCGGCCGGATCGGCGTGCTGGTCGCCCAGCGGATGTCCGCGTTCGGCATGAAGATCGTCGCGTACGACCCCTACATCCAGGCCGCCCGCGCCGCGCAGATGGGCGTCAAGCTGGTCTCGCTGGAGGAGCTGCTGGAGGTCTCGGACTTCATCACCGTCCACCTCCCGAAGACCCCGGAGACCATCGGCCTGATCGGCGACGAGGCGCTGCACAAGGTCAAGCCGACCGTCCGGATCGTCAACGCCGCGCGTGGCGGCATCGTCGACGAGGAGGCGCTGCTCAGCGCCCTGCGCGACGGCCGGGTGGCCGGCGCCGGCCTGGACGTGTACGCCAAGGAGCCGTGCACCGACTCGCCGCTGTTCGCGCTCGACAACGTGGTGGCCACCCCGCACCTGGGCGCCTCGACCGACGAGGCCCAGGAGAAGGCCGGCATCGCCGTCGCCCGCTCGGTGCGCCTGGCGCTGGCCGGCGAGCTGGTGCCGGACGCGGTCAACGTCCAGGGCGGCGTGATCGCCGAGGACGTCCGCCCGGGCCTGCCGCTGGCCGAGAAGCTCGGCCGGATCTTCACCGCGCTGGCCGGCGAGGTGGCCGTCCGGCTCGACGTCGAGGTGCGCGGCGAGATCACCCAGCACGACGTCAAGGTGCTCGAACTGTCCGCGCTCAAGGGCGTGTTCGAGGACGTCGTGGCGGAGACGGTGTCCTACGTCAACGCCCCGCTGTTCGCCCAGGAGCGCGGCGTCGAGGTGCGGCTGACCACCTCCAGCGAGAGCCCCGAGCACCGCAACGTCATCACCGTGCGCGGCACCCTCGCCAACGGCGAGGAGATCGCCATCTCCGGCACGCTGGCCGGCCCCAAGCAGATCCAGAAGATCGTCGGCGTGGACGCCTTCGACGTGGACGTGGCGCTCACCGACCACATGGCCTTCTTCAAGTACGAGGACCGTCCCGGCGTGGTCGGCGTCCTCGGCCGCCACCTCGGTGACGCCGGCATCAACATCGCCGGCATGCAGGTCGCGCGCGACGGCAGCGGCGCGCTGGCCTCCCTCACCGTGGACAGCGAGATCCCGCAGGAGGTCCTGTCGGCCATCGCCGCCGAGATCGGCGCCCGCTTCGCCCGCTCGGTCGACCTGGGCGCCTGAGCCCCGCGGCACCCCCGCACCGCCTCCCACCAGGGCCCGGACCACCGCACGCGCGGCGGTCCGGGCCCTGGTGCGTTCCTCCGGGTGAGGCGCGTCTCAGATAGTAGGAAATCCAAGTATTCGTGCAGACACCGCAGGGCCGGGGCCGTACGGTGGTGGAAGCCGTACGGTGCGCCGCCCCTGTAGCCAGGGAGTTCGGCCCGTGCGCGCGTGTACGCCCGATGGGCAGGTGACCCCCGCCCGGTGTACCCCCCTCCTCCCCACCGCCGCGTCCGTCCCCACGGCGCGTACCGAACCAAGGAGCCCCGGTATGCCCCCGACCGCCGACCGCCACGCCTCTTCCGCCCCCGCCGCCCCGCAGACCCGCGTCCCGCGCCGCCGCCGGGCCGCCGAGCGGAACCCCTTCGCCGCCGCCGCGCTCCAGCGCGCGCTGGACCGCCGCGACAACGGCGGAGCCACCGGCCACCACTGACCCCCTGCGGCTCTCCTGCGGGCGACGGCACCGCAGTGGCGTTCATCCGCCGAATGGGCCGAACGGGCTGACGGAGTGTCACTCCAAGGGGTGCAACTTGCCACCGTTCGGGGGAGGTTGCTCGCCCCGACCGGCGCGATATTCCTAATTTGGGGCCCCCGGAAGGGTGATCGACGGCCGCACGGGCGGGCGTCAGCGGCACCGCGTGCGGATCATTCCCCCGGCCGGGGGAGAGGACCCCATGCGTCGCCCCACCCTCCGCCGACCGCTCACCCGGCTCGGCCTCGCCCTCGCCCTACTGGCCGGACCCGCGCTGCTCACCGGCGCCGCCCCGGCCGTCGACGACCCGCCCGCGGCCCCCGCCGCCCGGGCCGCCGACCCGCCCGTCCCCGTCCTGCTGGAACTCGCCACCGAGCCCGTCGTCCCCGTCTGGCAGCGGGCCGGTGACGAGGCCCGGCGGCAGCGGCGCTCCCCGGAGGCCGTTCGCCGGGAGGCCGCCCAGGCCGGCGCCGCCCAGCGGGACCGCGCCTCCGCCGCGCTGGACCGGCTCGCCGGGGCCGTGCACGGCGCCGTGCCCGCCGCCCGGGAGCTCTACCGCACCCGCACCCTGGTCACCGGCCTCGCGGTGAGCGCGCCGGCCGGCCGGCTGCCCGCGCTGCGCACCCTGCCCGGGGTCGCGGCCGTGCACCCGATCGTCCGCAAGCGGCGCGACAACGCCCACTCGGTGCCGGTCACCGGCGCGCCCGCGGTCTGGGCGGGCGGCTCCTCCGACGGCGGGGCCGCCGGCACCACCGGGCAGGGCGTGCGGATCGGCGTCGCCGACAGCGGCATCGACTACACCCATGCCGACTTCGGCGGCCCCGGCACCGAGGAGGCGTTCCGCTCCGTCGACGGCGCGCTGCCCGCACCCGCTGCGCTCTTCCCCAACGCCAAGGTGATCGGCGGCCGCGACCTGGTCGGCGACGACTACCAGCCCGACCCGGGCGCCCCGCACTACCAGCCCGACCCGCGCCCCGACGACAACCCGATCGACTGCGACCGCAACGGCCACGGCACCCACGTCGCCGGCACCGCCGCCGGCCTCGGCGTCACCGCCGACGGCCGGCCCTACCGGGGCCCCTACCGGCCCGGCCTCGACCCGGCCGGCTTCAGGGTCGGCCCCGGCGCCGCGCCCGGCGCCCAGCTGTACGCGATCCGGGTCTTCGGCTGCGACGGCTCCACCGACCAGCTCGGCCACGCCCTCGACCTGGCCGCCGACCCCGACGGCGACGGCGACCCGAGCGACCGCCTGGACGTGCTCAACCTCTCGCTCGGCAGCCGCTTCGGCTCCACCGACGACGCCGACTCCCTCGCCGTCGACCGGCTGGCCGCCCTCGGCACCGTGGTGGTCGCCGCCGCGGGCAACGAGGGCGACGTCTACGGCATCGGCGGCAGCCCCGGCACCGCCGCCCGGGCCGTCGCGGTCGCCGCCTCCGTCGACCCGCACGGCGACGCCGACGGGATCACCGTGCTGGAACCGGCCGCCCTCGCCGGCGTCCTCCCGGCCCACTGGAGCGCCCGCTACCGGGACTGGTCCACCGCCGACGTGAGCGGCGAACTCGCCCTGCCCGCCGACCAGCAGGACGGCTGCGCGGCGTTCTCCGAGGCCGACCGGCAGCGGCTCGCCGGACGGATCGCGGTGCTCGCCTGGAGCACCCGGGAGTCCGAGCGCGCCTGCGGCTCCGGCCCGCGCGCCGACCACGTCGCCGACGCGGGCGCGATCGGCGCCCTGCTGGCCGCCGACGACGACCACCTCGCCGAGATCTCCGGCAACGACCGGGTGCCGCTCGCCCTGCTCGGCCGCGCCGACGGCGAACGGCTGCGCGCGGGCGCCGCCGCCGGTCCGGTCCGGGTCCGCCTCGCCGCGCCCGGCAACCCGCTGCACGGCGCCGCCGCCCAGGACCAGCCGCAGCGGCTCGACACCCTCACCGACTTCACCTCGCGCGGCATCGGCGTGCCCGGCGTCGTCAAGCCGGACCTCGCCGCCCCCGGCGAGACCGTCTGGTCCGCCCTGGTCGGCAGCGGCACCGGCGGCCAGCGCGAGGACGGCACCTCGATGGCCACCCCGCACGTCGCCGGGCTGGCCGCGCTGGTCCGCGCCGCCCACCCCGGCTGGACCGTCGAGCAGGTCAAGGCCGCGCTGATGAACACCGCCGGGGACACCTGGCTCGGCGACGGCGGCACCGGCCCGGTCTACGGGCCCGAGCGCACCGGCGCCGGCCGGGCCGCCGTGGACCGCGCCGTGCGCACCCCGGCCGTCGCCTACGCGGCGGGGGAGGGCGCGGTCGAGGGCGCCGTCGGCGTCTCCTTCGGCCCGCTCGCGGTCACCGGGCCGCTCGCCCTGGTCCGCGAGGTCGAGGTGCGCAACCTCTCCGCCGCCCCGGTCGCCTACCGCACCGGCTACGCGGCCGCCACCGACGCGCCCGGTGCCCGCTTCGAGCTCGCGCCCGACCGGGTCGAGGTCCCGCCCGGCGGCGCCGCCCGGGTGCGGGTCACCCTGCGGGTTCCCGGGGCGCTCGACCGCGCCCCCGACCCGACGACCGCCACCGTCCAGGCCGGCCGGGCCCGCAGCTACCGCGCCGAGCTCTCCGGCCGACTGCTGCTCACCCCGGACGACCCGGCCGCCCCCGCACTGCGGGTGCCGCTGTTCGCCGCCCCGCGGGCCGCCTCCGAGCTGGCCGCCACCGACCCGGTCCGCACCACCCGCACCGGCGCGCTGTCCGTCCTCACCGGCACCGACGCCCCCGGCGGCGGGCCCGGCCTGGTCAGCGCCCTCGCGCTCGGCGGGGAGGGCGCCCGCTGGCCCGACTGCCCGCCGGACAGCGGGGCGGCGGTCGGCCCCGGCGCGGGCATCGTCCCGGAGGGGAGCACCGAGGAGGCCGAGCACCAGGCGGACCTCTGCGTCGAGCGCCCCGGCGACCGGGCCGCCAACCTGCGCGCCGTCGGTGCCGCCACCGACGCGCCCGCCGTCACCGGCGACCCGCTCGCCGAGGGCCGGCTCTACCTGGGCGCCCGGGTCTGGGCGCCGACCGCCACCCCGGTCGGGGTGTTCGCCGTCCGGGCCGCCCTGGACACCGACGGGGACGGCGCCACGGACGTGATCGTCAAGGCCGACCGGCTGCGCGGCAGCGACGTCCTGGTGGCCCGCGCCCTGGACGCCCGCACCGGCACCGAACTGGACGTCCAGCCGCTGAACGCCCGCTGGGGCGACACCGACACCGCCCTGCTGGACTCCGACACGGTGGTCCTGCCGGTGCGGCTGTCCGCCCTGCCGGGGATCGGCCCCGGCCACAGCGCCGTCCGCTACGCCCTGTGGACCGGCCTCACCGGCTCCGGCACGCCCGACCCGGCCGAGGCCTTCTCCGCGATCGGCCTGCACGGCACCCGGCCCGCCCTCCAGGTGGACGTCCTGCACCCCGCCCTCGACATCCGCACCGGCCCCGGCGGTCCCGCCGCCGTCGTCGCCCCCGTCCACCCCGCCACCGTCCTCGACATCCACCGCACCCCCGGCGACCGCTCCCGGCTGCTCCTCCTCCACCACCTCAACCCGGAGGCCCGCCGCAGCCAGGTGCTGCACCTGCCGTAGTGCCTGCCGAGGGGCGTGCGCCGGTCTGCGCACGCCCCTCGAAAGATGAAGTCCCGGGGGGATCGGTCCGAGTAGCCTGAGAACAGCCACGAGGATGCCCGTATGGGAGGAACCATGAGCGTCGCGCCGTACCCCGACTGGCTTCGGCCCCCGGTCGATGGCTACACCGCCGAGGACCTCGACCGGCTGCAGGATCTCCCGCCGCACACCGAGTTGCTCGACGGGAGCCTGATCTTCGTGAGCCCGCAGACCCTCTTCCACATGCGCACACTCCGTACGTTGGAACGAGCCCTGGAAGCGGCCGTACCGGACGGGTGGCAGGTGTGGCGGGAGATGACGATCCGGCTGAATTCGCGGAATCGGCCCGAGCCGGATCTCACCGTCGTGAACGAGAACGCGGACACCGGCCCCGAGGGGACCTACTGCGACGCGCAGGACGTCCTGCTCGCCGTCGAGATCGTGTCCACCGAGTCCCGGGAGCGCGATCGAGAGGTCAAGCCGCGCAAGTACGCCGCCGCCGGCATCGCGCACTTCTGGCGGGTGGAGAGCGACGAAGAGGGGCACGCCATCGTCCACACCTATGAGCTGGACCCGGCGACCCGTCTCTACGGGCTGACCGGCATCCACCACAAGCAGCTGAAGACCGACCGCCCCTTCCCGGTCGACATCGATCTGACCTGAGGCTTCCGGGCGGTCGGTTGTCCGAATGGCGGACGCGGGATGTCAGGCTCTGGGACACCGGAGTAGCCTCCGAGCATGTCTCGCACGATTCGTCTCGCAGTCGTCCCCGGTGACGGAATCGGCCAGGAAGTGGTGGCCGAGGGTCTCAAGGTTCTGGGGGCGGTGCTTCCCGCCGATGTGAAGCTGGAGACCACCGAGTTCGACCTCGGGGCCCGGCGCTACCACCGCACCGGTGAGACGCTCCCGGACAGCGTCCTGGCGGAGCTCAAGGCCCACGACGCGATCCTGCTCGGCGCCATCGGCGACCCGAGCGTGCCGTCCGGCGTGCTGGAGCGCGGGCTGCTGCTCAAGCTGCGGTTCGCCTTCGACCACCACATCAACCTCCGTCCGGGGCGGCTCTTCCCCGGGGTGAAGTCCCCGCTGGCCGGTGACCCGCAGATCGACTTCGTGGTCGTCCGCGAGGGCACCGAGGGCCCGTACGTCGGCAACGGCGGCACGCTGCGCACCGGGACCGAGCACGAGGTGGCCACCGAGGTCAGCCTCAACACCGCGTACGGCATCGAGCGCGTGGTGCGCGACGCCTACCGCCGGGCCCAGGCGCGTCCGCGCAAGAAGCTCACCCTGGTGCACAAGAACAACGTGCTGGTGCACGCCGGCCACCTGTGGACCCGGATCTTCGAGCAGGTCGGCCGGGAGTTCCCCGAGGTCACCACCGACTACCTGCACGTCGATGCGGCGACCATCTTCTTCGTCACCCAGCCCGAGCGGTTCGACGTCATCGTGACCGACAACCTGTTCGGCGACATCCTGACCGACCTGGCCGCCGCCGTCACCGGCGGGATCGGCCTGGCCGCCAGCGGCAACATCAACCCGAGCGGCGCCTTCCCGTCGATGTTCGAGCCCGTGCACGGCTCGGCGCCGGACATCGCCGGCCAGGGCAAGGCCGACCCGACCGCCACCGTGCTGTCGGTCGCCATGCTGCTCGACCACCTCGGGTTCCCCGCCGAGGCCGCCCGGATCGAGGACGCGGTCGCCGCGGACCTCACCGAGCGCACCGGGACCCGCACCACCGCCCAGGTCGGCGACGCGCTCGCCGCCCGAGTATCCGCCTAGGAGGCCGGAACCCGACAGACGGTGTTCCGGCCCCCACCGGGCCGGACCCCATAACGGCAGCTTGCGGATCTCCAAGGAGTCCGCGGCTGTTCGGCACGGCCCTCTGGATGCGAGTATCGACAGTGGGCCGTGCCGTCGTGCGCCCGTTCTGCCCGGAAAGGGCGGAACGTCCACCCGGCGGAGCGGCCCGGACCAACCCCACGGTGAAGGACACACAGCCATGAGCACGCCCACCCAGGCGCCCATCACGTTCGACCTCAAGCCCTCCGCCCACCCGCTTCCCCAGGCGGAGCGCGAGGCCCGGCTGGCCAACCCGGGCTTCGGTCGCGTGTTCACCGACCACATGGTCACCATCCGCTGGACCGAGGGCGTGGGCTGGCACGACGCCCAGCTGGCGCCCTACGCGCCGATCGAGATGGACCCGGCCAACATGACCCTCCACTACGGCCAGGCGATCTTCGAGGGCCTCAAGGCCTACCGCCAGGCCGACGGCTCGATCGCGACCTTCCGCCCGGAGGCCAACGCCGCCCGCTTCCAGGCCTCCGCCCGCCGCCTGGCCATGCCCGAGCTGCCGGTCGAGACCTTCGTCGAGGCCGTCGAGCTGCTCGTCCAGCAGGAGCAGGCCTGGGTCCCGGACGAGCCGGAGCAGAGCCTCTACCTGCGCCCGTTCATGTTCGCCACCGAGGTCGGCCTGGGTGTCCGCCCCGCCAACTCCTACCTCTTCATGATCATCGCCTCGCCGGCCGGCGCCTACTTCCCCGGCGGCGTCAAGCCGGTCTCGGTCTGGCTCTCCGAGGACTACGTCCGCGCCGCGCCTGGCGGCACCGGTGCCGCCAAGTGCGCCGGCAACTACGCCGCCTCCCTGGTCGCCCAGGCCGAGGCCGCCGCCAAGGGCTGCGACCAGGTGGTCTGGCTCGACGCCGCCGAGCACCGGTGGATCGAGGAGATGGGCGGCATGAACCTCTACTTCGTCTTCGGCGAGGGGGAGAACGCCCGGATCGTCACCCCCGAGCTCTCCGGCGCCCTGCTGCCCGGCATCACCCGCGACTCGCTGCTCCAGCTCGCCACCGACCTCGGCCACCCCGTCGAGGAGCGCCGCATCTCCACCGACGAGTGGAGGCAGGGCAACGCCGACGGCACCCTCACCGAGGTCTTCGCCTGCGGCACCGCCGCCGTCATCACCCCGGTCGGCTCGGTGAAGTCCAAGGGCGGCGACTGGACCGTCGGCGCCGGCGAGCCCGGCCCGGTCACCATGGAGCTGCGCCGCGCCCTGCTCGCCATCCAGGGCGGCCAGGCCCCCGACACCCACGGCTGGCTGCACCGGATCGTCTGACCCCGCCGCCCCGGCCCGCCCGTCCCGGATCGCGAGACGGGCGGGCCGCGGCACGGACGATGTGCCTACACTGCGAGCGTGTCCTCGCTGTCGCTGATTATTAGCAGCAGGCGCGCCGGTCCGCAGTGACCGCCACCGCACCACCGATGCGGGGCGACCACCAGCGTCCAGACCCGCGCGCAGACCTCTCGCACCCGCGAGGGGTCTTTTTGTTTCCCCCGGACCGGCCGAGGGCCCCCACAAGGAGCCCAGGGACACCGGGCGCGCGCGGGATGCTGGACAGTGGAGCCGGATTCAGAACCGGCAGAGCAGTAACCGACCTCCCGGAACGGAGAACCCAGGGTCATGACCCAGGCGACCAACCTCCCCGACGACGCCTTCCACGTCTTCGACACCACCCTGCGCGACGGCGCCCAGCGCGAGGGCATCAACCTCACGGTGGCCGACAAGCTGGCCATCGCCCGGCACCTGGACGAGTTCGGCGTCGGCTTCATCGAGGGCGGCTGGCCCGGTGCGAACCCCAGGGACACCGAGTTCTTCGCCCGCGCCGCCGAGGAGCTGGACCTCCGGCACGCCCGGCTGGTCGCCTTCGGCGCCACCCGCCGGGCCGGCGGCAGCGCCGCGGACGACCCGCAGCTGGCCGCGCTGGTGGCCTCCGGCGCGCCCGTGGTCACCCTGGTCGCCAAGTCCCACGACCGGCACGTCGAGCTGGCGCTGCGCACCACCCTCGACGAGAACCTGGAGATGATCCGCGACAGCGTCTCCCACCTGCGCGCCCAGGGCCGCCGGGTCTTCATCGACTGCGAGCACTTCTTCGACGGCTACAAGGCCAACCGGGAGTACGCGGTCTCCGTGGTCCGCGCCGCCCACGAGGCCGGCGCCGACGTGGTGGTGCTCTGCGACACCAACGGCGGGATGCTGCCCTCCGGCGTGCGCGAGATCGTCGCCGACGTCCTGGCCGCGACCGGCGCCCGGCTCGGCATCCACGCCCAGGACGACACCGGCTGCGCCGTCGCCAACACCCTGGCCGCGGTCGACGCCGGCGCCACCCACGTCCAGTGCACCGCCAACGGCTACGGCGAGCGGGTCGGCAACGCCAACCTCTTCCCGGTGGTCGGCGCCCTGGAGCTCAAGTACGACCGCCGGGTGCTGCCGCCCGGCAGCCTCGCCGAGATGACCCGGATCTCGCACGCGATCGCCGAGCTGGTCAACCTCACCCCCTCCACCCACCAGCCCTACGTCGGCTTCTCCGCCTTCGCCCACAAGGCCGGTCTGCACGCCTCGGCGATCAAGGTCGACCCGGACCTCTACCAGCACATCGACCCGGCGACGGTCGGCAACACCATGCGGATGCTGGTCTCCGACATGGCCGGCCGCGCCTCCGTCGAACTCAAGGGCAAGGAACTCGGCTACGACCTCTCGGCCGACCGCGACCTCGCCGGCCGGGTGGTCGCCAAGGTCAAGGAGCAGGAGAGCCTCGGCTACACCTACGAGTCCGCCGACGCCTCCTTCGAGCTGCTGCTGCGCGACGAGGTGCGCGGGCGCCGCGAGCGCTTCTTCGCCCTGGAGTCGTGGCGGACCATCAGCGAGCAGGGCCCGGGCGGCACCACCGGCAACGAGGCCACGGTCAAGCTCTGGGCCAAGGGCGAGCGGATGATCGCCACCGGCGAGGGCAACGGCCCGGTCGACGCGCTGGACCGCGCGCTGCGCACCGCGCTGGAGCGGATCTACCCGCAGCTGGCCGAGCTGGAGCTGGTGGACTACAAGGTCCGCATCCTGGAGGGCCAGCACGGCACCGGCTCCAAGACCCGGGTGCTGATCGACACCGCCGACGGCACCGCGACCTGGTCCACCGTCGGGGTGGCCGACAACGTGGTGGCCGCCTCCTGGCTGGCGCTGGAGGACGCCTACACCCACGGCCTGCTGCGGGCCGGCCTGGAGCCGGACGCCGCGTAGCGGTCGGCGGGGGCAGGACGGCGCGGCCCGTGGACCGGTGGGTCCGCGGG